>JAHFOU010000152.1 GCA_023261525.1 Planctomycetota bacterium
GGGGCCACCAGCCTCCCCGAGAAGACGCTGGTCTCCCTGCATTTCTACGTGACCTTCACCGGGCGCCAGGACCGGGAGCGCGTGAACTTCATCGACGGCCGCTCCACGGCGGTCCATGCCGGGAAGGTCTCCCACGTCCTGGGGCCCTATGCCATGGCCCTGGGCACCTACCGCCTGGAGGCGGTGGTGGATCCCCAGCGCCAGTACCCGGACGTCGAGAAGGCCCTGAAGGACGCCCCCATCCCCAAGCCCCGCGTGGAGCTGAAGCTCGGAACCGACGAAGAGATCGCCGAGGAGCGGGAGATCGGCCGGCCCCGCGCCCTCCACGCCTCCGAAAGCCTCCTCGCCCTGAAGACCGAGCTCCTGGGCCACAGCAAGGACCTCCAAGGGCCCCTGGAACGGGGGGACTGGGAGGCGCCCTGGGCCCACCACCTGCTCCACCTCTGCGGGCGCCTGAGGCCCCAGACCGGGGAGGTGGTCGGCCGCAACCAGGTCTCGCGCCCCCTGAGCGAGCCCTTCGACCACACCGATGCCGCCTGCTTCGATGCCCTGAGGGCCATGCGCAAGGCCTACCGGGGGTTCTCCCAGGCCCCCGCCGTCCCTCCCGCCAAGACCCCGGAGGACGACATCCCGGCCTGGACCGAGCCCGTGGATGCCGCGGCCCTGGAGGCCCTGACCTCCCGGGCCCTGGATGCCATGGCCTCGGACTACGAGCAGGACCTTCTCCTGAGGCTGGAGGCCATGGTCAAGACCGCCAAGGACCTCCACCGGGAAGCCCAGACGGAGCCGGACCCGGCCGCCCCCAAGCGCAGGGGGGGGGATGCCCGCCAGCAATGGCCCGCCCGCCAGGCGGCCTGGCTGGAGGAGTCCCGCCAGCTCCGCGAGGAGCTTTCCCTCCTGACCGACGAGACCTCCCCAAGGCCCTTCATCAAGCAGATGGCCCACAGACTCCTGCCCCGCCGCCAGGAGGAGCTGGCCCTGGCCGCCGAGGCCGAGACCATCGTGAAGGGACTGGGACGCTCCGTGGCCTCCGGGAAAGCTCCCGAGGACGAGATCTCCCAGGCCCTGGACCGCTTCTATGCGGGCTATGCGACCCTCCTGATGGCCCAGCTCTCGGGAGCGCCCCGATGAGACCGGAATGAAGACCGGCGCCTGGCTGGTGGGGGCCTACGGCAACGTCGCCGCCGTCACCATGACGGGGGCCGCGGCCCTGAAGCGGGGCCTGGCCGCCCCCACGGGCCTGGTCACGGACCGCGAGGCCTTCCGCGGCCTCGACCTCTGCGCGCCAGGGGACCTGGTCTTCGGGGGCCACGACATCCGCGACTCGAATCCCTACGCCGCGGCCCGGGAATTCGCCCGCAGGACCGGCGCCATCCCCACCGACCTGGTCGAGGCCGTCCGGGAGGACCTGGAGGCCTGGGGCGCCAACGTGCGCCGTGGCACCGTCCTAAACGCCGGCCCCGCCATCCAGCCCCTGGCCTCGGAGGAGGTCCGCCGGGCCCCCCAGCGCGGCCGGGCCCTGGTGGACGCCCTGGCCAAGGACCTGAGGGACTTCCAGCGCCGCCACCGCCTCGACCGCGTCGTGGTCGTCCACCTCGGCTCGGCGGAGCCGGAATCCGAGGGGCTGGAGGCGCTGAGGACCCTGCCCGCCCTGGAGCGGCGCCTGGAACGCGGCCAACCGGTGCCCCCCAGCGTCCTCTATGCCTGGGCCGCCCTGGAGGCCGGTTGCGCCTATGTCAATTTCACCTCCTCGGCCGGCACCACAGTGCCCGCCCTGGCCTCCCTGGCCCTCTCCCGGGGCCTCCCGCACATGGGCCGGGATGCCAAGACGGGGGAGACCCTGATGAAGTCCGCCCTGGCCCCGCTCTTCCGGGCCCGCAACCTCCAGGTCCTCAGCTGGGAAGGCCACAACCTCCTGGGCAACCTGGACGGCGCCGTCCTCCAGGATCCCGGCCACCGCGCGGCCAAGCTGGCCAACAAGGACGCCACGCTCAAGGCCATCCTGGGCCAGAAGGACCTCCACACCCGGGTCCGCATCGATTACGTGCCGTCGCTGGACGACTGGAAGACCGCCTGGGACTTCATCCATTTCCAGGGCTTCCTGGGCACCAAGATGTCCCTGCAGTTCACCTGGCAGGGCTGCGACTCGGTGCTGGCCGCCCCCCTGGTCCTGGACCTGATCCGCCTGGGCGAGCTGGCCCTGAGGCGGGGGGAGAAGGGCCTGATGAAGCACTGCGCGATCTTCTTCAAGGCCCCCCAGGGTGTCGCCGAGCATGCCCTGGAGGCCCAGGACAACCTGCTCCTGACCTACGCGCGCCTGGCCTCCCGCAAGGCCAGGACGCCCGCCTCCGTCCGCATCCCGAAGTGATACCCGCCGTCCGGCGCCACATCCCCTTCGACGGGGTGGAGGCCGTCCACCGGGACGCCATCCTGCAGTTTTTGGAAAGCGGGGGGGACCCCTTCGATCGGAAACGCTACGTCCCCGGACACCTGACGGGATCGGCCTTTGTCCTCGATGCCGCCGGGACCCGCCTCGTGCTGGTGCATCACGCCAAGCTGGACCGCTGGCTCCAGCCGGGGGGGCACGGGGAAAAAGGGGAGACGGATCCCCTGGCCGTGGCCCTGAGGGAGGCCCGGGAGGAGACGGGGATCGCGGCCCTGCCCCTTTCGACATCCCCCTTCGACCTGGACGTCCACGTCATCCCGGCCCGCAAGGACGAGCCGGCCCACCTGCATCTGGACATCCGGTACCTGCTGAAGGCCCCGCCGGGCGCCGAGCCCAGGGCCAGCGCCGAATCCAGGGCCGTGCGCTGGGCGAAGCTCTCCGAGGTCGGGGGGGACACCGGGATGCTGAGGGCCCTGGGGAAGATCCGGCTACAATCCCGGGCGTGATCGACGCCCTCGCCCAAGCCTGCCGCGAACATCCCACCGCCGAGAAGTGGGTGGTGCTCTCCAGCCTGGCCCAGGGCCGCGCGGTGGCGGAGCGCCTGGCCCGGGAGGGCCGCCCCTGGCTCAACCTCCGCTTCACCACCGCCTCCGAGCTGGCCCGGGAGATGGCCTCCGTGGAGATGGCCCGCCAGGGCCTCACGCCCCTGCATGCCGCCGCAGGCGCCGCCCTCACCGCCTCCCTCCTGGAAGGCCCCCTCGCCGGGGCCCCGCGCTACTTCCGCCGCCTGGCCGGCGCGCCGGGCCTGGCCCGGGCCCTCTTCCAGGCCCTGGGCGAGCTGAGGATGGCCGGGCTTGAGGCCGGGACCCTGGTCCAGACGGGCTTCGTCTCCGCGGACAAGGGCGCCGAGATCCGGGCCCTCCTGCAGGCCTTCGAGCAGGCCCTGACCAGCCTCCGCCTGGCCGATGCCGCCAGGACCTTCCGGATCTCCCTGGAAGCCCCTCCAGGCCAGCGCCTCCTCTTCGCCGACGGCGCCGTCCGCTTCCGCGTCCTGGAACAGCGCCTCCTGTCCCGCTTCGCCGGGGACGTCCGCTTCCTGCCCTTCCCGGCCCCGGCCGGCCTGGACCTGCCGAGGCGCCTGGAGGCTTCCCGCGCCCATGCCCGGGTGCCCACGCGGCGCCTGGCCTTCCTCTTCGCGCCCGGCGAGGCCCCGCCGGCGGCCGCGGACGAGACGGTGGAGCTCTTCCATGCCGCCGGCCATGCCGCCGAGATCCAGGAGGCCCTCCGGCGGGTCCTCTCCGAAGGCCGCCGCTTCGACGAGGTGGAGCTGGTCCTGGCCTCCGAGGAGCCTTATGCCGCCCTCGTGAACGACCTGACGGCCCGCCTCGGCATCCCCGCCACCTTCGCCTCCGGCGTCTCGGCCATTCACACCCGTCCCGGTCGCGCCCTGGCCGCCTTCTGCCGCTGGGCCGCCGCGGGCTTCCCCGCGGACGACCTCGTGCGCCTGCTCCAGTCGGGGGACCTGGACACCCTGGGGAAGGGGGGGGAGCGCATGCCCTCGCCCAGCGAGGCCGCCCGCCTCCTGCTGGCCTCCCATGCGGCGGGGGGGCGGGGCGCCGCCGCCGAGGCCCTGAGGCGCCTGGCCCTGCGCGAGGAGACCCAGGCGCGCCAGGCCAGCCAGGATGCCGACGAGGAAGAGGCCGTCCGCCGCCAGCGCGCCGCCGCCAGGACGGGGCGCCTGGCCGACTGGACCACAGCCCTGGAGGCCCTGGTCCCCGAGGCCAGTGGGCAGGCCGAGCCGGCCAGGGTCTTCCGGGGATGCCGGGAATTCCTGGCCCATCACGTCTCCGAGGATCCCGCCGCCCCGGCGGGGGCGGCCCTGGACGCGGCCCTCGGCGCCCTGACGGCCCTGACCCTTCCCCGCGCGCCGCTGGCGGCCTCCCTGGCCCAGGTCCTGGAGCTGGTCGAGGAGGTCCGCGTGCGGCGGGCCGGGCCTCGCGCCGGCCACCTCCATGTCACCACCCTGGACGCGGCCGGCTGGGCTGGACGACGCCGCACCTTCGTCCTGGGCCTGGACCAGGGCGCCCTGCCGGGCATCCCCCGGGAGGATCCCGTCCTCCTGGACGACGAGCTTCCCCATTTCCACGACTCCCTGGCCTCCTCCTCGGACCGGGTCCGCGAGGCGGTCTACCTGGGCGCCGGACGCCTGGGCGCCCTCGGAGGCAAGATCACCCTCTCCTATGCCGCGCGGGACCTGAGGGAGGACCGGGAGCTCTACCCGGCCTCCATCCTCCTCCAGGCCCATCGCCTGGAGGCGCTGCGGTCGGAGAACCTGGCCTTCGCCGACCTCCTGGCCCGCCTCGGCGCCCCCGTCACCCGCCTGCCGGTTTCCGCGAAGGAGGCCCTGGACGCCTCCGGCTGGTGGCTGGCCTCCCTGCGGGGGGCCGGACCGAGTCGGGACGCCGTCCTGGCCGCCTTCCCGTCCCTGGCCCTGGGCGAGGAAGCCGCCCGGGGACGTGCGGCCGCGGCCTTCGGCCCCTTCGACGGCCTGGTGCCCGAGGCCGGAGGGGAGGCGGATCCCCGCCGCTCGGGGAAGGCCGTCTCGGCCAGCGCCCTGGAGCAGTTCTCCCACTGCGCCTTCCAGTTCTTCCTCCAGCGCCTCCTGCGCCTGCCCGAGCCGCCCGACCGGGACGCCAACCGCTTCCGCTGGCTGGATCCCCTGACCCGGGGCTCCCTGCTGCACGACCTGTACGAGCGCTTCCTGAAGGAGGCCCCGCCCCGCAATGCGGAGCGGCTCAAGCACATGGGCCTGGAGGCCCTCCAGGAGCTCAAGCGCCGCATCCCTCCGCCCAGCCCCCGCCTGGAGGCCCTGGAGACCGAGGCCCTCTTGCAGGATCTGGAGGACTTCGCCGACCTGGAGGCCGTGGAGACCGGGCGCACGCCCATCGGCCTGGAAGTCCCCTTCGGCCCCCTGACGCTGGAGGTCGGGGGGGTGTCCTTCCCCTTGAAGGGCCGCATCGACCGCATCGACCGTCTGGCCGGGGGCCCGGACCACGAGGTGGTGGACTACAAGACCGGACGGGCCTGGAGCCTTGCCCGTCGCCGCGCCCGCTTGGAAGGCGGGGCCCAGCTCCAGCACGCCCTCTACGCCCGGGCCGCCGAGGCCCAGCTCGGGATCTCGGTCTCCAAATCCTCCTACCTCTTCCCCACGGCCCGGGGGAACTTCCTGAGGCTGACCCGGCCCCGCATCCCGGACGAGGAGCTGGGCAAGCTTCTGGGCCGCATCCTGGATGCCGCTTCGGCCGGCACCTTCCTGCAGACGGCGGACGCGGGGACCTGCGGGCGTTGCGCTTTCCGCAAGGCCTGCGGGGAGGAGCCCTGGCGCCTCGGCAAGGCCAAGCGCGAGGCTTCGGACGGGATCCTCAGGCCGCTCCTGATGGCCGAGGCCCAGCCGTGAGCGAAACGAGAGAATGCATTCCGCTCAGAGCCCGGCTTCCCTGGTTCACCATCTGGGTGCCGATGCTCCTGCTCCTCTACACCCTGGTCAATGGGGCGGGGCATGTACAAGTAGCTTATGTTGTCCTCCAATCATTCGATTCCTATGCAAGTAAACTCCTGATTCGAGCAGCAGCCTATCCCTGTGACCTCTGGCTCCCCCTCACTCTCATTCTGCCCGTATTCTCCTATGTCACCTGGA
>JAHFOU010000153.1 GCA_023261525.1 Planctomycetota bacterium
GGAGCCGGCCTCGGCCAGGGCGATGCACTGGGCGGCGGTGGCCGCGGCGTCGGCCGTGTCCGTGTTGGTCATGGACTGGACCCGGACGGGGGCGGCGCCGCCGACCGTCAGGCCGCCGACCAGGACCTCCACCGTCCGATGCCGTTGGGTCGCGATCATGGGAAGGACGAGAGAGGATAGGCTTGCCGATTTGGGATGTCAATGCACCCGGCGTCCGCTATCCTCCGACGCGTGACCCCCCTGACTCCGCCGGCGATCGAGGCCTATCTCTCCGGCCTGATCCCTCCCCGGGATGCCGTTCTCAAGGCCATGGAAGCCCGGGCGAAGCGCGAGCGCATCCCCATCGTGGGGCCCCAGGTCGGCTCCCTCCTGCACCAGCTCGTCCGCATGACGGGTGCGCGCCGGGTCTTCGAGTGCGGCTCGGCCATCGGCTACTCCACGATCTGGCTGGCCCGGGCGGTGGGCCCCAAGGGCCGGGTCTTCTATACCGAAATGGACGCCGGACGGATCGCGGACGCCCGGGGCTATCTCCGGCGCGCCGGCGTCCTCTCCCGGGTGACCCTGCTGGAGGGGCCGGCCCTGGCCTCCCTGAAGCGCACGTCCGGGGTCTTCGACGCCGTCTTCTGCGACGCGGACAAGGAGGGCTATCCAGCGTACTGGAAGGAAGCCAGGAGCCGCATCCGTCCCGGGGGCCTCTTCCTCTGCGACAACACCCTCTGGAGCGGGCGCGTGGCCGATCCCCGGGTGAAGGACGCCTCCACCCGCGGCATCCGGGCCATGACCCGGGCCCTGGCCGCCGACCGCCGGTACCTCTCCTCGCTGATCCCCCTGCGCGACGGGCTCACCGTGGCCTGGCGGAGGTCCTAGATGCACACCACGCCGGCCGAGCTCCTGAGGCGCTGGCAGACCGAGGGGCCCCGGCCCCGCACCCTCCAGATGGTGTTGGAGTTCGTGGCCTTCCAGCTGAGGGGCCAGAGGCCCCACGAGGCCGCGGCCATCCTGCGCCAGCTCCTGGAGCTGAAGGAGCACCCGGTGCTCTGGGGCTACCTGGCCCAGGCCGAGACCATGCAGGGTCATCCGGCCAAGGCCGCCGAGGCCCTGGTCCGCCACCTGAAGCTGGAGTTCTCGCCGGCGGTCTATGTGGCGGCGGTGGACGCCTGGCTCGAGGCCGGCAAGAAGGACAAGGCCAGGGCCTTGGCCGAGCGGGCGCCGACGCCGGAGCTCAAGGACCTGCTGACGGGGCGGCTCAAGGCCGCGCGCACGGCGAAGTCCCGGGCCCCGAAGTCCCTCAAGGCCCTGGCGAAGTCTCAGCGGGAAGTCCTCATGCGCATCCTGGGCCGGGTCCCGATGGAGACCCTGGCCGTGGCGCTTTCCGGGGAGTCGGAAGAGGTCCAGGGCGCCTTCCTGGACTGCTTCTCGGGCGGGCCCAAGCACCGCCTGACCTCCCTGATGGGCCGGGAGGCGGACGCGAAGGCCAGGGCTACGGCGAAGAAGGCCCTGCTGGAGGCCGCTGGCTAGCCTGCCAGGTGCGGAAGGCCTTCATCTCGTTCTGCAGGTGCTCAGTCAGGAAGGCCTTCTGCTCAGGGGTCAGGAGGTTGTCCGCCGCCCGGAGCTGGTCCTCGGAGGGCGGCTTCCCGAGATCTCGGAGCTGACTTAAGGCTGGGGAGTTCCAGAGTTCGGAGTGCTGGTTCAGCCACTGCCGGAGGTCTTGCCGATCCGCCTGGATGGCCGCGATGCGGCGGGTGGCGGCTTCGGCGCCCAGGGAGTCCCCCGTCGCGGTGAGAAGGTCCTGGAGGTCCTTCTGGCCCCTCGCTTCCATAGACCATCCGTTCGACGAGGTGATCATGAGCCTGGCCCCTTGAGACATGGCACGGCTCATGGCCAGGGACTGGTCCAGGACCTCCCGGGCCCTGGCAGGATCCCCCTGGGCCAGGAGGGTCTTGGCCCAGTCCAGTTGGGCGGCGGAGGCGCTCCGGAACATGGCGATGTCGGGCGTGGGGGTGGACCACCTGGCTGTGCCCTTGATCAGGGCTCCTTGGGGTCCCTCCAGGGCTTCCCGGACGTCCACCGCGCTCGTCCGCGCGGTCCCGGACCAGTCCTCCCAGGGTGGAAGAGCCGAGGCGGTCTTTAGGAAGGCCAGGGCTTCTTCGTTGCGGCCTCCTTTGGCGGCCAGGGAGGCTCTGAGCCAGAGCAGGTGAGGATCCTCGGGGAAACGCTCGGACTGGGTCTTCAGGAGTGCATCCAGCTTCTCGGGCCTCAGACTGTCCAGGCTTCCATAGGTCAGCGTCTGACGGATGAGTTCGTCGGAGATGGCGGGATTGGACGGCAGGGCGTCGGCAGCCTTCTGCCAGAGGGCCAGCCACTCGGCCTGGGGGACATCCGGGTCGACGATGTCCGAGAACAGGTAGTGCAGGGTCCCGGCCTCCCAGGCCGGATCCTCGGGATGCTGCTCCAGAAGTTCGGCGAGTTTGGCGATGCGGCCGGGATGTCGGGTCTCGTAACTCTCCGGGGCGAGGTCCGCCAGCAGGGCCCGCCATTCGGCCTCGGAGCGCCCCGGGAGATCGGAGCGCCGATGCAGGGCTATCCCATGCTTTGCGGTCGCAACCGTCCGCACGGGAAGCGGGGAGGCAGGAGTCCCGGGGCGGGGCGCCGGGGGTGGTGGCGCCGCCGGAGGGGAGGTGGGGAGAGCAGGGGGCTTTTCTTCCTTGGTGATCTTGTTGGGCGTCCAGAGGATGGCGAGCCCCAGGCACAGGAGGGCCAGCAATCCCAGGAGGACGGCGCGGCGATTGAGCATTCCTGCCGAGTATACTTCCACCCATGTCCGACCCCGTGATTTCCGTCCGGGACCTCCGCGTGGCCTATGGCCCCAAGGTCGCCGTGGAGAGCGTGTCGTTCACGGTGAACGCCGGGGAGATCCTCGGGTACCTCGGGCCCAACGGCGCCGGCAAGTCCAGCACCGTGAAGGTCCTCTGCGGCATGAACGCCCCGACCTCCGGCTCCGTGACCGTCTGCGGCTTCGACGTCGCGAAGGATCCCCTGGAGGTGAAGCGCCGCCTCGGCTACGTGCCCGAGAGCGGGGCCCTGTACGAGAGCCTCACCGTGCAGGAGCATCTCCTCCTGATCGGCCGCCTGTACCGGCTCGGCGACGCCGAGATCCTCGAGCGGGCCCGGAAATACGCCGGCTTCCTGGGCCTGGAGGAGAAGTGGGACGATCGCGTGGGATCCCTATCCAAGGGGACGAGACAGAAGGTCCTCATCGCCGCCGCCCTCCTGCACGACCCCGAGGTCCTCTTCTTCGATGAGCCCCTCTCGGGCCTGGACGTGAACGCCGCCCTCCTGTTCCGTGAGCTGGTCCGCGGCCTGGCCGCCGCCGGCAAGGCCGTCTTCTACTCCTCCCATGTCCTGGAGGTGGTCGAGCAGCTCTGCCAGCGCGTCATCATCCTGGACAAGGGCCGGGTCGTGGCCGACGGGCCCGTGGCCCAGCTGCGCGAGCGCGCCAGCGAGGCCTCGCTCAATGCCGTCTTCCAGAAGCTCACCAGCCAGGGGGACGTGGCCGGCACCGCCAAGGCCTTCGCCGCCGCCGTGACCTCCGCCACCCCCTCGCGATGATCCCGGACTGGCGCCAGTTCCGCGCCCTCCTGGGCGCCCAGCTGAAGGTGGATTTCCGGCGTCCCCGCACCGGGGGCGGGGCCGTGCGTCAGCGCGAGCTCTCGGCCCTGTCCCGCACCCTGCTCTCGGGCCTGGTCTACGTCTTCATCAGCGTGACCATCGGCGCCCTGGCCCCGCACGCGGCCGACCTCAGGACCTATGCGGCCCTGGTCCTGGGCTTCTCCCTGACCATGCTGGGCATGCTCATGCTCACGGAATTCACCGTGACCGTGATGCAGGGCGAGGACCTCATCGTCCTGGGACCCCGCCCGGTGAGCGACGCCACCTACACCTGGGCCACGCTCGCCTCCCTGGGCCTCTTCGTGGGCTTCTACGCCGTGGTGGCCTCGGTCTTCCCGGTCCTCATGGCCTTCTGGGCGCCCGGCGGCGGGATCCGCCTGGCGGCCTGCCTGGCCCTCCTCATCCTCCTGGGACTGCTGGCCTGGAGCGGGGTCGTGCTGGCCCTGTACGGGGCCGTCCTGAGGCGGATGCGCCTGGAGAAGGCCCGGGACCTCCTGAACTGGATCACCATCGCCTTCACGGCCCTGGTCCCGGTGGGCTTCCTGATGACCCGGGGCTGGATGGAACGCACCGGCCTTTCGGTATCCCTCAACCTGGGCGCTCACCCCTGGATGGCCTGGCTTCCGCCCGTCTGGATGGCGGGGCTGGCGGACTTCCTGCTCGGGGCCCGCGACGACCTGACGAGGGCCCTGGCGCTGCGGGCCGCCTCGGCCCTGGCGGTCGGCCTGGCCTGCGGGGTCTGGGCCCTGTCCACCGGGGTGCTGAAGCTCACGGACCGCGTGAAGGGGGCGGAGGGGGAGGCTCCGCTCCCCGGGGCCGTCGTGCGCCCTTCCCGCCCGGACGGCCTGGCCTGGATGCGGCCTTTCCTTCCCTCGCCGGCCTCCTGGGGGGTCTTCCGTCTCCTGCTGGCCTACCTGGCCCGGGACCGGGGCACCAAGGCCCGCATCTATCCCCAGTTCGGGGCCTCCCTGGCCTTCCTGGCGATCTATGCCTTCCGCAAGGGGGGGGATCCCTGGGCGGGGGAGGACCCCGGGTCCTGGGCCTATGTGGCGGCCTACTACCCCGCCATGACCTGCGCCTGGATCCCTCTGCTCCTGCGCTTCTCGGAGCAGTGGGAGGCGGGCTGGACCTTCGCCGTCGCCCCCGGAGCCTCCCTGGCCGACCTCGCCCTGGCCCTGAAGCGGGCCTCGGCCCTCCTGCTCCTGGCGCCGGCCTTCCTCCTGACCTGGCTCTTCTTCGCCTGGCGCTGGGCCTCCCCGGCCCATGCCCTCCTGCATGTGGCGCCGCCCTTCCTGGGCACCCTGGCCCTCATGGACGTCGCCATCCTCTGGCGCAAGCCCATCCCCTTCGCCTGCCGCTACATGAAGGGGGACGCGGGGACCCGGATGGCCGTGACCTTCACGGTGATGGGGGCCTTCACGGGCCTGGGCTTCCTCCAGGGCCTCTGGGTCACCACCCCGGCGCGGGCGGCCTGCCTGATCGCGGGCCTGGGGATCGCCGCGGTCGCCACGGAGCGGGTGTTGGCGGGAAGGCTCTCGGGGCGCGGCATCGTGCTGGCGGACCTCTGAGATGCCCTGGCACACCGAATACCTGACCTTCGAGACGAAGACCCAGCGGGAGTACGTCCGCATCACGGACCAGGTCTCCGACATCGTCCGCCGCGCCAAGATCCTGGAGGGCATGGCCCTGGTCTCGGCCATGCACATCACCTCCGGCGTGTACGTGAACGACGCCGAGGACGGCCTGATCCGGGACATCGACGAATGGCTGGAGAGACTGGCGCCCTTCCGGGAAGACTACCGCCACCACCGCACCGGGGAGACCAACGGCGACAGCCACCTCAAGAACCTCCTCGTCGGTCACCAGGTCCTGGTGCCGGTCACCAAGGGCCGGCTCGACCTCGGCCCCTGGGAGCAGGTCTATTACGCGGAGTTCGACGGGCGGCGCCGCAAGCGCGTGATCGTCAAGGTTTGGGGGGAGTCGCCGTAGTCTTCCGCACGGCGCGGAGGACCTCCACGAATCCCGAGAGGGACTGGGCATGCTCCTGCCCGAGGCTCAGCAGGAGCATCTGCTCGACCAGGCCTCCCGTCTCGCTGCTGGCCGAGGCCCCCTTCCCGGCCTGGGTGAGCTTCTGGAAGACCTCCTCGGTCACGGGGGCCCTGCCGACGTTGATGGCGTTCACGATCCAGCCGTCCTTGGCCGCCTGCGCGCAGAGTGCCTGCGTCGGAGCGACGTCGGCGGGGTGGGGCGGGGCATCCCCGATGACGATGAGGACCCGGCGCGCCTTCTTGGACCATCCCATGCGATCCTCCAGGGCGCCCTTGAGGCCCTTGTCCACGCCCTCCTCGAAGTCCCCGCCCCCCGCGGCCCTCAGG
>JAHFOU010000154.1 GCA_023261525.1 Planctomycetota bacterium
TCTGGGCCGCCTTCCTCTGCGGCCTGGCGGGGGCCACGAAGCAGAGCGGAGGTTTCGCCATCCTCGTGCTCCTGTGGCTGATCCTGGAGGGAGGGCAGGACAGGGTGCGCCGGGTCCTGACGGCCGGCCTGGGCGCCTTTCTCGGCATCCTCTGCTTCAACCCCTGGCTGGTCCTCCGCTTCGGCGACTTCCTGGGCAGTGCGGCCGTCCTGATGCAGGCTCCGGTCACCACGGGCCTGTCTCCCTCTCTTCTGAGCCGGCTCGGCGGCCTGGCCGCCAGGGCCCTGGCCTGGTCCCATGCCTATCCCCTGGTCCTGGCGATGGCGGCGCCCCTACTCCTGGGATGGGGACTCCGCCACGAGAAGGCCCTGGCCGTCTTCCTGCTCGGCTTCCTGCCCTTTTTCGTCCTGCTGGAGTATCCGATCCAGCCCCGCCACATCCTGCCCGCCACCCCGGTCCTGGCCCTGCTGGCCGGGGGATTCCTGGCGGCCCTGGCTCCCCGCTGGAGGCGTCTTGGGCTCCTCGCGCTGTGCCTGGGACTCCTTCCGTCCCTGCTGGGCTCGGCCGCCCACAGCCGCATCCAGACGCGCCAGACGACGCTCGGCCAGGCCGCGGACTGGATGCTGGCGAACCTGCCGGACGGCACGGGCGTGACGGCGGAGGACGACGTCTTCGTGCGCCGCATCCCTTCCGCCAACCATGAGGTCTTCCAGAACGGGAAGAGGAGCGACCTGCTGACGGCCTGGAAACGGGCCCAGGGCGGCAAGCTCTTCAACGTCCCGATCCGCCTGATCGAGAAGAGCACGGAAGGCCTGACGGGCCTGAGCCTGGAGGAGTACGCCAGCCAGGGGATCCGGGTCTTCCTGGTCTGCACCTGGCTCCAGGAGACCCGCCAGTCCCCGGAGTTCAAGCCCGGCCGTGAGGCCTGGCTGGCCCGCCTGAGGCGCGAGGGGCTCAAGCGGGCGGAATTCCGCCCGGTGCGCGACCGCGGGCCCGTCGTCACCGAGGACGAGTACTACATGGCTGGGCACACCTACGGCTACCTGCGCCGCTTCGAGCGCTATGGGCCCTGGGTGGAGGTCTGGGAGTGGCCCGCACCCCAGGGGGCAGGGCGCTAGCATGCTCTTCCAGACCTGGGTCTTCGCAGGCTTCTTCGTCCTCGTCTACGCCCTGTACCTCGGTCTGGCCCACAAGCCTCAGAACCTCCTCCTGCTGGTGGTCTCCTACGTCTTCTACGGGTGGTGGGACTGGAGGTTCCTCGGCCTGCTCTGGATCTCCACGGGGGTCGGCTACGCCTCGGCCCTGCTGATGGGGCGGTCTTCCGGGGGGCGGCGCAGGGCCTTCCTCTGGATCAGCCTCTGCACGGATCTCGGGATCCTGGCGGGGTTCAAGTACCTCAACTTCTTCGTAGGCTCCGCCGCCGCCCTCCTGCAACGCGCCGGATTCGACGCCCATCCTGCGGTCCTGGGGATCGCCCTGCCCGTCGGGATCAGCTTCTACACCTTCCAGAGCATGTCGTACACCCTCGACGTCTACCGCGAGCGGGTGGCCCCGGTGCGGAGCCTGGGGGACTTCGCCCTCTACATCGCCTATTTCCCCCACATGGTCGCGGGGCCCATCGTGCGCGCGGAGCGCCTGCTTCCCCAGCTCCAGAAGCCCCGCACGGTCACGCGCGAGTCCTTCGAGTCCGGCCTGCTCCTGTTCGGGATCGGCCTGGCCCGCAAGCTCGCCATCGCCGACTGCCTGGCGCGGCACGTGGACAACACCTTCCACAACGACCTGGCGGCCTCCAGCAGCCTGGAGCTCCTCCGCGGCGTCCTCCTGTTCGGGCTCCAGATCTACAACGACTTCGCCGGCTATTCGGACATGGCCCGCGGCCTGAGCCGCATGATGGGGATCGAGCTCACGGTGAACTTCGACGCCCCCTACTTCGCCACGACGATCACGGAGTTCTGGCGCCGCTGGCACATCTCCCTCTCCAACTGGCTGAGGGACTACCTCTACATCCCGCTGGGCGGGAACCGCGGGGGGGAGTTCCGCACGTATCGGAACCTCCTGATCACCATGCTCCTGGGCGGGCTCTGGCATGGGGCGTCCTGGAACTTCGTGATCTGGGGGGGCATCCATGGCGCCGCCCTCGCGGTCCATCGGCTGTGGTCCTCCCGGGCGGCCAGGCCCCGGATCCCGGCGCCGCTTTCCTGGGCGATGACCATGGCCGTCGTCTTCGGGGCCTGGGTCTTCTTCCGGGCAGAGGACCTGGGCGAGGTCCGGGCCGTCCTTTCCGGCATCCTCCACTGGCACGGGGGCCACAGCCTCTGGTGGTTCGTCCAGCCCCTGGCGCCCGTCCTGCTGTGGCTCTTCCTGGACCGCGTCGCCGTTCATGCCGGGGAACCCGTCATCTCCCGCTGGACCTGGCCGGCCCGCGGCCTGACCTATGCGACCCTCGCGCTTGGCATCACCCTCCTGAGGTCCCACCATGCCGTTCCTTTCGTCTATTTTCAGTTTTGAGACCTGGCGGGGGGGGCTGCCCCGGCCGGGCGCGGCCGTCGGCCTGGCCGCGGGGGTCCTCCTCCTGTTCGATGTCGGGGTGGCCCGTCGCGAGACTCTCTGGAAGTACGATCCGGTCGTCCGTTTCCGCGGGGAGATGGAAGCCCGGGTGATCGCTCCGGCCCCCGCGCCCCTCGTGGTCCTGTTCGGGAGCTCCACGACCAAGGACGCCGTGGCCCCCAGGATCCTGGAAGGGGAGCTGGGCCTGCCTCAGGGAAGCGTGATCAACCTGGGGATCCCTTTCGGGACCTCCTACGACGCGCTCTTCCTGTACCGGCGCCACCGGGAGCGTCTTTCGAAGGCCAAGCTGCTGATCCTGGGACTGGACGAGTGCTGTCTCGACGCGCACCACACCTTCCAGGCCCATGCCCCGTACTGCGCCCCTCTGCAGGACCGCCTGGATTATTTCGAGGACCCCGGCACCCTCCTGGGGTGGGCCTGGAGGACCTGCGACTTCGGTCCCGCGGCCGCCTGGACGGCCGAGACCCTGTTTCGGACCCTGATCCACAAGGAGAAGGCGGGGATCCCCTTCGCCTTCACACCGGACGGCCGGTTTTCCCCCACGTATCTCTCCGACAAGGCCGGTCCGGGTAACCTCTCCCACGAGGTCCGAGCCAAGGCGGGCTGGGATCACTTCGTCCTGAGCCGCAAGCGCGCCAGGGTGCTGAAGGACTTCGCCGCCCTGGCCCGTTCCGACGGGATCCAGGTCCTCTTCCTCCAGATCCCGGGCCGGGACCGCTACGTCGATTGGGTGGAGGCCCGCTATCCCGAGACCCGCCGGGCGTCCCGCGAGGCCCTGCTCTCCCTCCATGCCCCCGCCGACGGCGTGAGGGTGAGGCCAGAGTTCCGGGGGAGCGAGATGGGCCTGGAGGAGACCGACTTCGCCGACCACGAGCACCTCAGGACCACGGGCGCGCGCAAGTTCACCGAGAACCTGGGGCGCTGGCTGCGGAGGGAGTACCCGGGGCTCTGGCTCCAGTAAGATGGGCCCCATGCCGGCGCGCTCCATCTCCGTCGTCGTCCCGGCCTTGAACGAGGAGGCCAACCTCGAGGCCACCGTGGCCGAGATCCACGCCGAGATCCCCCGGCATTTCGAGGACTACGAGATCCTCATCGTCGACGACGGCTCCCGGGACCGCACCGGGGCCCTGGCGGACGCCCTGGCCCGGGCGGATCCCCGGGTGAAGGCCTTCCACAACGACCTGAACCGGGGCCTGGGCCATGCCTATTTCCGGGGGGTGTCCGAGGCCAGCAAGGAGTACGTGGTCATGGTCTGCGGGGACGGGGAGAACAGCCTGGAGGGGATGGCGCCCATGTGGCCCCTGATCGGCACGGCCGACATCATTGCCCCCCACACGGCCAACGCCGAGATCCGCACCCCTTTCCGCCGGGCGGTCTCGCGTTTCGGGACGGGGGTCCTCAATACGATCTTCGGGCTGAACCTGCGTTGCTACACGGGCACCGTGGTCCACCGCCTGGCGACCCTCCGCAGCGTCCAGGTGAAGAGCCTGGACTTCCTCTACCAGGCTGAGACCCTGGCCCTCCTGATCCGCCGGGGCGCCACGGTGAGGGAGGTCGGCATCGACATCCGCCCCCGTTCCGCGGGCAAGACCAAGATCTTCAAGCTCAAGAACCTCTGGGGGATGAGCCTGACCCTGACCCGCCTGGCCTGGATGAGATTCTCCTGGCGTTCATAAGCGTGAACGCTATAGTGTTCACAGCTGTGAACACTACTTCCGAATCCCTGACGGACGCCGAATACCGCCTCCTGGAGGCACTTCGGGAAGACCCCCACCTCAGCCAGCGCCGCCTGGCCGGACGCCTGGGCATCGCCCTGGGCCTGACCAACAAGATGCTCCAGATGCTGGTCCGCAAGGGCTATGTCAACATCGAGAACCTGGGCCGCAACCGCATGGGCTACCTCCTGACGACCAAGGGCGTGGCGGAAAAGGGCAGCCGCCTCCTGTCCCACCTCCAGAACACCGCGGCCCTGTTCCGCCAGGCCCGCCAGCTGGTCCTGGCCAGCCTGGATCTGAAGCGGACGGACCCCAGCACCCTGAAATGCGTGGCCGTCTACGGTTGCGGGGACGTGGGGGAGCTGGTCTACCACACCCTGAAGGCCGAGGGGGTCTCCCGCCTGGTCTTCGTGGATCCAGAGTTCCAGGGCCGGGCCTTCCTCGGGCAGAAGGTCTTCTCGGAGGAGGAGGCCGCGGCCGAGGCCCCGGACCTGCTCTTCGTGGCCACGCCGAGGCCCGTCGACGAGGCCGCCCTGCGCGCCAAGGGCCTCACCTGCCCCGTCTTCCAGTTCCCCTCGGGCCTGGACATGCCCACCGGCACGGGCGTGACCCCGGTGGAGGCCTAGCCCATGTGCGGGATCGCCGGCTGGTCGGGGGGCGCATTGGGCGATGAGGCCGTCCTGGACCGCATGGTCTCGACCCTGAGGCACCGCGGCCCCGACGGGAAGGCCCTCTGGACCTCCGGCCCCGCGGCCCTGGGCATGCAGCGCCTGTCCATCGTGGACCTGAAGACGGGGGACCAGCCTTACGTCGCCGGGGAGGTCCACTGCGTCTTCAACGGGGAGATCTACAACTTCCATGCGCTGAGGCAGGAGCTGGAGGCCCAGGGCCACCGCTTCGCGGGCCGTTCCGACGGGGAGGTGATTCCCCACCTGTACCTGGAGGATCCGAAGGGTTTCGTCTCCCGGCTGGAGGGGATGTTCGCCTTCGCCCTCTGGGATGCCCGCTCCGGGGAACTGGTCCTGGGGCGGGACCGCTTCGGGATCAAGCCCCTGCACTACGCCGTCCTTCCGACGGGCCTCCTCTTCGGCTCGGAGATTTCGGCGCTCCTGGCGCATCCGGAACTTCCCCCTGGGGAGGGGGAAGTGGATGAGGAAGCCCTCGGACACTGGCTTTCGCTCCGCTATGTCCCGGACCCGTACACCCTCTGGAAGGGGATCCGCACCCTGGCGCCCGGGACCGTCCTGACCTACCGGCCTGGCGGCGAGGTCCGCCTGAGGGAATACGCCCGGCCCGCCCTGCGCGCCCGGGCCGAGGCTCCCTCGCCGGAGGCTTTGCGGGAGGCCTTTCTTCAGGCGGTCGAGCGCCACCTCATGGGGGACGTCGAGGTGGGGGTCTTCCTGAGCGGGGGGGTGGACTCCACGGCCCTGCTGGGCGCCATGCGCCAGCTGAGGTCCGGCCCCATCCACTCCTTCTCCGTCGGATTCCCGGGCCATCCCGGCGACGACGAGAGGGCCCAGGCGGCGCGCTCCGCGGCCCGCGCCGGCACGGTCCACCATGCCGTGGAGATGACGGAGGAGGAGTTCTTCGCCTCCTTGCCGGAGGCCATCGCCCACTTCGGGCAGCCCTTCGCCGACCCTTCGGCCCTGCCCCTGATGAAACTGGCCCGGGAGGCCGGACGGAGCGTCAAGGTGGTCCTCTCGGGAGAGGGCGCCGACGAGCTCTTCGGCGGCTACCAGGGCTA
>JAHFOU010000155.1:0-5554 GCA_023261525.1 Planctomycetota bacterium
CCATGCCTGCGGGAAGGGTAGGACGGGCGAGGCTCCGGTAGATAGGTTCGAGAAGATCAAGACAATGAATCAACACATACCAACAAAGAGGGCTCGTAGCAAAGGAGTCGAACATGAGCGACAAGAACCCATCGTCCAATCCGCCAACGTCCCAGAAGGAGCCATCGTCACAGGAATCGCCTGCGCCTGCGGTTGCGGAGTCTCCATCCCAATCAAGCCCCACTACGCCACCCCAGCCTGCCGCAAGCGCGTCTCCCGCGCCAGCAGCAAAGGACGCGACGAGGATCAAGCGGAGCAGGATTCCAAAGACCTACGGGAGGCCGAATCCGCCCACGGCTCACCTGCACCCCAATCCTGAGTTCGGGTCCCCGGAGTTCGTCAACAACAAGATCGCCCTGGGTAGGGAGTATGACGTCAAGGTGCCTGATCTGGCCCTCCTCTACCTGAAGCACGGGTCCATGAAGGCTGCTTGCAGGGAGATGTGGCCGGAGGACACGGAGGAGAGGAACACCGCCAGGGCGGCGAACATCCCCAAGACCAGGAGATTCGAGAAAGCCTTGCTGGAGGTGCGAAAGGCCTTTGAGACCACCACAGAGTTGTCCGTCCATTGGGTGCTCATGAAGCTCAAGCACGAGGCCATGCACGCCAAATCCTCAACCGCCAGGACCCGGGCTGCGGTGGAGATCGGGAAGCACCTGGGCATGTTCATTGAGAGGAAGGAGATCCGGTCCTTGAAGGTGGACCTCTCCAGGATGCCCACCCACGAACTCATGGCGATCTTCAAGAAGAAGCTCAAGGTGCTGAAGTGATGCCTGAAATGACCCCGGACGAGGTGGCAGAGGAACTCCTTGCCAGGGCTGAGGAGGAGGCTGAGGGCTACGACCCGAACGCCCCGATGCTGCCCTTCCACAAGGACGCCCTCTCCATCAGGGAGAGGTGGGTGCTGGGGGGCAACCGCTCCGGGAAGACCTTTGCCGGGGCTCAGGAAGCCGCCTGGTGGGCCACCGGGAGGCATCCCTACGTGCAGGTGCCGCACCCGAACCACGGGCTGATCGCCAGTCTGGACTTCAACACCTCAAGGGCCATCACGGAGAGCCTGATGAACCGGCTCATCCCGGAGAGGATGGTCAAGAGGAAGGTCCGCCAGAACAACAACACCATCCAGATCAACCTCTTTGATGGTTCTACAATCGACTTCAAGGCCTGCGAGCAGGGGTGGGAGAAGTTCCAGGGGGGTGGCTACGATTGGGCCTGGATCGACGAGGAGCCGCCCGACGAGCGGATCTACTCCGAGATCAAGATGCGCGTGAGGGCAGGTAGGACGCTCAACATCTGGGGCACCATGACCCCGCTGAACGGCTACGACTGGCACTACCACCGGGTCTTCCGCAGGCAGGGCAAGCACCTCAAGGTCTACGCCGCCTCCATGATGGACAACAAGCACCTCCTGGTGGAGGAGCTGGAGCGGATCAGGAGCGAGATCCCGGAGAGGGAGTATCAGTCCCGCGTCTTCGGGCTCTACGCAGACTTCACCGGGCTCCCCTGGTTCTCCAGGGAGGCGCTCCAATACTACGAGTCCGTCGCCAGGGACCCCATCGAGGGCAGGATCAGGATGGATGGGGACAAGCCCAGGTTCGAGCGAGATTTGGGTGGGGAGCTAAAGATGTGGCAACCTCCATCGCTCGACGGCTCCTACGTGATCGGGGCGGACGTGGCCTCTGAGAGGGGGCCGAACAAGTCGGTTGCCGCCGTCTGGGATCGGGACCGGCACGAGAAGGTGGCCATGTGGTATGGGAACGTCGCGCCCGTCCGCTTCGGCCAGATCCTGGACGAGCTGGGGAAGTTCTATAACCTGGCCCTCCTTATCCCGGAGGCCAACAACCACGGGATCTCGGTGGTGGATGAACTCCGAAGGCTGGGCTACCCGGTGATCTACAGGACCCGCACATTTGGGCGTGAGGAGGAGGTGGATTCCGACCGGCTGGGGTGGTTAACAAACGTGGCCAGCCGTCCGCTTATGCTAAACAGCCTGGCCAACGTCATCCACAAGCGCTCCGTCAAGCTCTGGTGCAGGATCTCCCTTGACCAGTACCGCACCTTCATCGTGGACGCGGACGGGAAGCCCGCGGCCAAGCAGGGGTGCGACGACGACACGGTAATGGCTGACGCGATTGCCCTCCAGGGGTTTAGGGTTATCGCCTCCTCAGCCGATGAGAGTGGTGAGAAGATCAAGCACCGCCGCCGCGTCTACGATCCCCTGACAGGGAGGCTTCTGAGTGTCGGATAGTCCATCAGACGCCGAGAAGGCTGCTCTCAAGCTCGTCCTGGACGAGTTCACCCGCTACTTGGGAGGAGCGCTGGACCCGCTACGACAAGCTCTACCACATGTTCATGGACTCGGCCAAGGTCGTGCCCGGGCGTGCGAACCTGGTCACGGTGGACGCCTTCGAGACCGTGGAGACCATCCTCCCGAGGATCGTGGGCAACCGCTCCCGCTTCTCCCTCGCTGCCACGCGCGAGGACCTGATCCGCAACGCCGAGGTGATGACCGACCTCTGCGACTACCAGCAGGAGAGGATGCAGAGCGAGATGAAGGCCCAGGACATGGGCCGTGAGATCCTGAAATTCGGCAAGGGACTCACCATGCTCGGCTGGAAGCACGCCGTCAAGACCATGAAGTCCGAGGAGGTGGTCAAGCGTCCACAGGAAAACCCCGATGGCACCGTGACCGGGGACTTCAAGAAGGAAACCGTCACAGAGGACGTGATCTACGACGACCCCTGGGAGGAGTTCCTCTCCATTTGGCAGGTCTACACCGACCCCTACATCCAGAACACCGAGGACCAGCACTCCTTCATCACCGTTCGCGTGAAGCGGAAGTCCTGGGTGGTGGAAAAGATCGGAGAGAAGGTGTTTTCCGCTGACAAGACCAGGCTGGACGCTGGAAACGCCGCCAACGACGAGGCCAACAAGGGGATGAAGGACAAGATCGAGTCCGCTGGGCTGCGTTTCACCTTCGAGGACGACGCGGACGACCCTTTCGGCCTGGTTTTCGAGCGGTGGTCGAAGGATCGGGTCATCACCACTTGGAATAACACGGTCCAGCTCAGGGACAAGTCCAATCCCTTCCGTCACGCGCAGGTTCCCCTCCTGGATTCCGACTTCGTGCGCGTCCCTGGCTGTTGGTACGGCAAGGGCGTGATCGAGTGCATGGAATCCCACATCCAGGAGCTGACCAGCCACCGGAACAACATGATGGACGACTCGAACGCGCGTGCGCACCACATGTGGAAGCGCCGCCGCGGGTCCAAGATCGACGAGCAGCAGCTCCTGAGCCGCCCGGATGGGATCATCGACGTAAACCAGATGTCCGACATCGAGCCCCTCCAGCGGAGCCCGGCAGACCCTGCCTCTGTCCAGCTGGTGCAGATGCTCCAGGGGGATCTCAAGCGGGCGAGCGGGCAGAACGAGTTCACGGGTGGGCAGATGCCCACCAAGCGCATGACCCAGGGCGAGGTCTCCACTGTGATGGAGAGCGTAGCGTCCCGCCTCGACATGGCCCTCTCCACCTTCGAGACCATGTATGTCAAGCGCAAGGGATTGCTGATGTACAAGATGAACCAGCAGTTCCTGATCGGGGAAAAGACCTACCGCGTCACCGGGAAGATGGCAGACATCAAGACGGTGTCCGCAAACGAGATCCAGGGCGACTTCGACGTGCGCCCCATCGCGGGTGCGTCCAAGGCCGTGAACCGCGGCATCCGGCGCAAGGAGATGCTGGAGTTCATGCAGATCAATTCCGGGAAGCCCTGGTTCAACGAGGCGCTTTTCGCTGCTGACCTCCTCAAGGACACCTACGACTTCGCGGACGGCGACAAGTACATCAACGCCGCCATGCGCCCGAGGCAGTCCGCTGAGGAGTCCAAGCTTGGTGCGAGCGCGGAGAACCTCACCTTCCTCAGGGCTGGCTTTATCGGCGACCCCCTGATGGAGGAAGACCACGCGATCCACAACCTTGAGCACGAGAAGGTGGTGTCGAACCCGCTCTATGCCCGCCTCCCCCAGAACATCCAGCAGAAGCTCATCCTCCACG
The DNA here is from genome assembly GCA_023261525.1 of Planctomycetota bacterium. GTDB lineage: Bacteria > Planctomycetota > SBBH01 > JAHFOU01 > JAHFOU01 > JAHFOU01. The sequence goes on from JAHFOU010000155.1 coordinate 4,094, forward strand.
TGATGAAGCACGACGACTTCCTCAAGAAGGAGTCCCCGGGGCAACCTCCAGCGGGTAGCACCCCTCTCCCCAACGGAGGCCCTGGGGCTCCGAACCCCGGCCTGGCCGACGCGCTCGGGGGTGGTGGAGCGCCTGAAGCGCCCAATCCCATGATGGAGGCACTCGCTTGAGCGAAACCAGGGAAAAGCCGGAAGATAGGCTCAATAGGGCCATCGAGGTCAGGAAGATGCTCGTCTCTCCGGGCGGGGCTGTCCTCCTGGAATACCTCAAGGACCGCATGGAGACCATCCAGGCGACCATCTTCTCGGATTCCTGCCGCCAGCAGAGGGCCTACGAGGTCTTCGCCGGGCGCGGGAACGAGGTGAAGGACATGCTGTTCTACCTGACCGAGGCCATCCCCGAGGACGGGGAGCGCGCCGCCAAGGAGCTGAAGGCAACCGAGGAGAAAGGAGCCGCCCATGTCTAAGAAGCCGCCCCCCATGATGGGTCAGATGGACGACGAGGAGATGTCCACGCCCATGGAGATGAAGGCCAACTCCCCCAAGAAGGAGGAGTCCCCCATGGACGACTTCCAGAAGGCGGACTCAGAGCCTGAGACCCAGCTTCTTTCCCTGTCGCCCGACTTCGTGAAGGGCCAGAAGGAGATGAAAGCCGGGATGCCTGTATCCGTGGTCGTCCAGGGCAACGTGACCGACATGCGTGACGATGGCTCCGTGGTCATCGAGGTCAAGCGCATGGACCGCGTTGGGGGCAATCCTCCCCCGCTCGGAAGCGGAGAGAGGTTTGAGGACCTCAAAACGAAGCTGAGCGGCAAGAAGGGCGTCACGGACCCGGCTGCCCTGGCCGCGAGCATCGGACGCAAGAAGTACGGCTCTGCTCGCTTCCAAGCCCTGTCGCAGGGCGGCAAGGATTAAGGGCTTGCATTCGTTGGGATGATACAAGTTTTGAGTTAAACCCATTTTCTGAAAGGAGGAACTGATGCCAGATCCGAAGACCGGGAACCCCGATACCGCGGGAACCGCTGGCGCTGCCGGAAACGGGAACGGCGCTGGGGCCGCTGGTGGGGCCGGTTCTGGAACTGTGCCTACCGAACTCGGCAACCTTGTCGGCGAAGGCAAGCGCTTCAAAGACATGGCCGAGTACAGCAAGGCGTGGTCCGAATCGGAGAAGCTGATCTCGAAGCAGGGTGGTGAACTGTCCGCTCTCAAGGAGCGTCTCTCCTCGATGGAGACGATGCTCGCCAATGGGGGTGGTCAGGCTGATGACGATGATCCCGCAGGCGCTGGAGGTGGAGAGGCGTTCCCTACCGATAGGGACGGCCTCCTGAAGGCCTTTTCCAAGGACCCTCAGGCCGTGATCCTCAAGATCGCGGAGAAGCTTGCCCAGCCCGCTGCCAAGTCCACCGAACAGTTGCAGGCTCAACTCCAGCAACTCCAGGTTCGGGAGGAAGTGAGGGAGGCC
>JAHFOU010000155.1:5564-6022 GCA_023261525.1 Planctomycetota bacterium
AGGAGCACCGTCCTGCGATGGCCCAACTCTCGAAGCAGCGTCCGGATCTCTCGATCCATCAGCTCTACGCCATCGTGACGGCTCCTTTGCTCCGCGGCAGGCTCACTGAGCTTGAGGCGAAGCACAAGAAGGAGATCGAGGATGCAAGGCGTCAGGCCCTTCTCGAAGGTGGGGGAACCCCAGGACCCACAGAAACCTCCGAGGATAAGGCCCACAGGGAACGGATTCTGAAGGCCGGAAGGCCGTCAGTGGCAACCCCGTTCATGTGATCTGATCCGAGGATGAAAGGAAAGTAAGATGCCAGGAACCCCAGGACCCATTTACGGTGGCTCGACCATCTCTGGCGTGCACGGGACGGGAAACATCCTGTCCAACCGGCGCGTCATCGACATGGCCGATACCATCTTCCAGCTTGAACCGGACTCCACGCCTCTCGTGGTGCTCTTGGCCAGGCTCCA
>JAHFOU010000156.1 GCA_023261525.1 Planctomycetota bacterium
CGGAGTGGCCCCGGCCCCAGCGAAGAAACTTGGCCTCAGGGCATGCTGGACGGGGCAGGTCTCCACATCGGCCGGAGTCCCCGTCCCCGTGGCGCGGTAGAGCTCCTGCTGGGCCTCCCAGGGCGAGAGCAGGCCGTCCGCCGAACCGTCCCAGTTCTCGCCCCCATACGCGTTCGGGTACGCCGTGGCGTCCTGACCGGCCGACAGGCGCGCCAGAGCATCCTCCAGACCCGAGCGGGCCAGGAGGAGGGCCTGGGTCGCGACCAGGCGCTGCTGGGAGGCCCTCCGCTCCAGCTGGGCCATGGTCACGAAGGCCGCGCCCAGCACCACCAGGATGCCCAGGACCCCCACCACCACCAGGAGGACGATGCCGCGGCGGGCGGGAATCAGGGAGTCCACCACCCCAGGATACGCGGACCCGAGGCGCCTTGCCAGGCGAAGGTGATGTCGTCGAGGACGGGGGTCTCCAGGACGGGATCGTTCACCGGATCGGCCAGGTCGGTCCTGAACCGCACCCGGTACCGGAAGGAGGCCAGGCTCCGCCCGATGCGCTCCCCCCGGACCAGGGAGGGAAGGAGGGCGGGACCGGTCAGGGTCCCCCCGCCGTCCATCAGATCCACCTCGATCCAGGCGCGGGGACGGCCCGTGGCGGGATCGTCAGCCAGGACGGGATCCGCCAGGCGAGGCTTGCCCGCATCCGGGAAGGTCCCCCAGTCCTCGCCGCCGGGGGCGATGAAGTCGAGGGCGATCTCCGTGCGCGACGCGGCCGGCAGGTACCCGGTCCAGTCCGCGCGCAGGAGGCGGGCGGGGCCCGGCCAGGCGGGCCGAAGGGGGGCGGACAGGAAGCTCCCGTCCCCGCCCTTGTAGTAGCGTCCGTCGTGGTAGCGGGCGGCGGCCCAGAGCGCGCCGGCATCCAGGGCGCTGACCGCGGTGTCCCCGAAATCGCAGATCGCGAACTCGTCGATGACCTGGTTCGAGGAATAGAAGTTCCCGCAGGTCGGCTCGGTCAGCATGGAGGTGCCCAGCACGAACACCACGCCGGGCGCGAAGAGGTCCTGGCCCTGCGCCGTCGCGAAGGGCTGGGTGTAGGTGTACGGGCAGGGGTTGTCCACGCCCATCCCCGGCGGCCTGGCCGCGCTCTCCAGGGCGACGCGGACATCCTGGCCGGCCAGGGTCTCGTCGGTGTCGAAGCAGGCCGTGACGAGCTGCCATCTCAGGCCGGGCAGGGGCTCGGACTGGCCCCACTGTTCGTGGGTCCGGAAATGCCGGGAGGAGCCGACCGGCTCGGGATCGTAGGGGGCGATCCGGTCCTCCAGCATGATCTCGAGGCCGCGGAGCAGGTTGCACGGAGGGCCGATCCCCAGGATCTGGGTGTCCGGAAACTGGCCCCGCTTGCAGGTCACCTGGATGTTGTAGCCTCCGGCGACCATGGGCTTGACCCAGTAGCCGATCACCCCGTGGTTGCTCTGCGCCGCATCCGCCGAGGTGTAGCTCAGGGGGAAGTTCCCGAAGGCCTGGTAGGCCGGCCCGCGCCGGTACTGGGCGTGGGCGCCGTCCGGGTAGAGGGCGCCGGGCTCCCCGGAGGCCGGCCAGACGCTCCGCGTGGCGTCGGCCTGGAACACGCTCTGCACCGGGAACGGATCCTGGCCGGGCTGGAGGAGCGGGTGGTTTCCCGGGTTCCCCGGCACCGGCTCGGCGTCCCAGCCGTCGTCGAAGTGCTGCAGGAACATCACCCTGCCGGACGGGGGATCGCCGGGACCCATCTCCACGGTCCCCAGGCCGAGGCACCCGTCGAAGTCCGCCGCCCGGGCCGGAAGCGCGCCCGGCGCGCAGGGGTAGGTGACCGCTCCCAGGCCCTGCCCCCCGCCCAGGGGGTTCCAGGCGGCCGAGGCCCCCGTCGTGCGCTGGGGGAGCGCCGGGAAGGGCGAGGGATTGGCCAGGGACAGGTACTCCGTGGGGAGAGGCCGCGCGGCGACGAAATCCCTCTGGGAGGTCTGCCGCAACAGGGAATAGGCCTCGACGGTGACGGAGAGAGCCTTCTCGGCCAGGAGGCGCCCGCCCGGCGCCAGCACCCGCCCCACGACGCCGACCTTAAAGACCCCCGTGGGTCCCAGGTTGCCCTCGGTGGACCAGACCGTCAGGTCCGACTTGTCGATCCAGCGCCATACCAGCTGGTCGGGAAGCTCCTTGGCGAGCCGGGTGTTGGGATCGAAGTTCGCCTTCAGGAGGTCCGCACAGCAGGGATTGATGCGGAACATGGGGTCCTTCCCCGTGGCGTTGATCACCCCGGGCACCAGGACGTCACAGGCCCCGGAGAACTGCTCCCAGGTGGCAAACGGGCGCCGGGCCGCAAGGGCGCTGGTTCCCGTGAGGGCCGCGTTCGTCCCGAGGAAGGCGTCGGCGGCGCCTGCGGCCATGGCTGCCGGGATCCGGTAGTCGTCCCCCCAGCCCGGATCGTACCAGGTGCGCCCGGACAGGTCCTGGAGCAGCGCCACCAGCACAGGGCGGGAGGCGGCGTTCAGGTTCACGGGAGGCCGACCGCCCTCTTCCAGCGCCAGCGGCAGGCGGGCCATCTTGACCTCGCTCATGGCCTTGGCCGGCGCCTGGCTTGCATACCCGTTCGGGTGGACGACCTTGGCATCCACCCAGCTGGAGACCGTCAGCCAGGGCGAGAGGTCCTTGGCGGTACCCAGCGCGGCCTGGACCTGGGCGACGGAGCGGTACCCCCCCGAAGGGCGGCGCAGGAGGATGTCCGTCCCGGCCGTGGGCAGGACCGGCAGGCCCAGCTCGCCCTGGCGGAGCAGGATGCCCAGGATGCGCGCGAGCTGGCCGTTGAAGCCCCGGCCGATGCCGTTGGCCTCGGCGGGAAGCCCGGGCGTCAGGTCCGCCACGAAGGGGTCCCGGAAGTCCGGGAGGCCGTCCTTGTCCCTGTCCTGGGCGTCCAGGAAGCCCCCGTTGACGTTGATCTTGGCCGACTCGTCCTCCACCTTCAGGCTGTAGGCGTTGGCGGCCAGCACGCCCGAATAGCCCCGCTGGCGGCCGTCCACGGCCACCGTGGCGGGATTGGCCCCGGCGGCGACGAAGAAGCTGGGACGCAGGGCCTGGGCGACCGGGCAGGTCTCGATGTCCGCCGGGGTCCCCGTGCCGGTGGCCCGGTAGACCTCCTGCTGGGCCTCCCAGCCCGACAGCAGGCCGTCCGCCGAGCCGTCCCAGTTCTCGCCGCCGTAGGCGCTCTGGGGCGCCGAGGCATCCTGGCCGGCCGACATGCGTGCCAGGGCGTCCTCCAGGCCCGAACGGGCCAGCAGGAGGGCCTGGGTCGCATGCAGGCGTTGCTGGGAAGCCCTCCGCTCCAGCTGGGCCATGCCCAGGAAGGACGCGCCCAGCGCGCCCAGGATCCCCAGGACCGCCACCACCACCAGAAGGGCAAGGGCCCTCCGGGAGGAACTCACGGAGCTCCCCAGCCCAGCACCCGTGGCCCCGAGGCCCTCTGCCACGCGAAGGTGATGTCGTCGAACCAGGGGGTCTCCAATACGGGATCGTTCGGGGTGATGCCCTTGACCTTGAAGCGGACCCGGTACCGGAAGCGGCCCAGGGGATGGCCGACCCGGCCCCCCTGGGTCAGGCCTTCCAGCGCGGGCCCCAGCAGGAGGCCGGCCTCGTCCAGGAGGTCGACCTCCAGGCGCATACTGCCCAAGGTGGCGTCGATCTTACGCGGGACCGGGGTCTGGGCCGGGGCCAGGACCTCCTGGCGGTTCTCCCGGGGAAGATAGGCCGTCCATTGCGCGGAGAGCAGCCGTCCTCCGGGCGCCAGGGGGGCGGACAGGAAGGCCCCATCGCTGCCCTTGTAGTACCGCCCGTCCTGGTAGCGCAGGGCGGCCCAGGCGCTGCTCTTGGATGCGGAACTCGAGCCCTGGTCCCCGAAGTCGCAGACCGCCAGCTCGTCCACCACCTGGTTCACCCCGAAGGGCTTATTGGCCGCCTGCCCCCCGACGACGCCGACGATGAAGGCCTGGACCCCGGCGAAGAGGTCCTCTCCCAGGGAAATCGCATAGGGCGTCGTGTATGCGGGTGGGGTGTCCGGGACCATGTCCGGCGGCAGGGCGCCCAGGGCCCGGTCGTCGCAGCCGAGGTCCTCGGGCACGCCCTCGTCGGTGTCGAATCGGCAGGTCAGGAGGTGCCAGCGCAGGCCCGGCATGCGGGTGCTTCCCCCGTCCCAATTCTGGCGCTCCTGGCGCTCGAAGGCGAACGCGGCACCGTCGCCGTCCGCCCGGCTCTCCACGATGATGCCCATCACCGATTCCTTCTGGCCCGTCATCAGGGTCTGGGTCTCCACCGCCGTGTACCGGGTGGACTGGATATGGAGGGAGACCATCTTCCCGGGGCAGGGTTTCACCCAGTAGCTGATCACCCCATGGTTGCTGGGGGCCGGGTCCCCGCTGACCCAGCTGGGCGGGAAGTTGGCCGTGGAGTACGCCGGGCACCTTCGGCATTGGGAGTGGACCCCGTCGGGATACAGGGTGCCCGGCTCGTTGAAGGGGGCCGGCTGGGTGGAATCGGGCCAGACGCCCACGGTCGGATCGCCCTGGAGGCATTGGTCGCTCACGGGCAGGCCGGGCTCGCTGGGCCCCGGGGTCACCCGCCCCGTCACCCCGAGGTCGCCGTCCCAGCCATCATCGAAGTGATGAAGGAAAAAGGGAGAGGCGGGGACGACCCCGGCCGGAGGCAGGGGCGAGGTTTCCACCGTGGCGAGCGCAAGGGACCCGTCGAAGTCCGCCGCGGTGCCGGGGAGGGAAAGCGGGGAGCAGGGGTACGTCATCACCGCCGCCCCGCTCCCCGGAGGGATCCCGCCCCACCATCCTGCCCCCGCCGAGGCTCCCGTGGTGCGACAGAGCGGGTCCGTGGAGAGCGAGAGATAGTCCCCCAGGGGACGGCGATCCCCCACGAAATCCTTCTGGGTGGTCTGGCGCAACAGGGAGAAGACCTCCACCCGTCCGGCCACGGTGCGCTCCGCCAGGAGCCTGCCGTCGCCTCCCAGGATCCTTCCCGCACAGGCGACCTGGAAGACGCCGGTGGGACCCAGGCTGCCCTCCGTGGACCAGACGTTCAGGTCCGACTTGTCCACCCAGCGGAACATCAGCTCGTCCGGAAGCTGCTTGTTCAGGTCGGTGTTGGGATCGAAATTGGCCTTGAGCAACGCGGCGCCCGCAAGGTCCCCCCCGCCCCAGACCGAGGGGGACAGGAGCATGTTGCTGACCACGGTCGGCACCAGGCCGTCGCAGAAGGCGGAGAAGGTCCCCCAGGCGTCGAAGGGACCGGGCGTGGGGCGGTTGGGATCCGCAGTCCAGCCGGCGAAGGGCTCCCTGCCGGCACGGAAGGTGAGGACGGCGTCCGCGACCTGGGCGGCCAGGGCCGGGCTGATCTCGTACGCGTTCCAGGCGGCCGGGATGGCCGGATTCACCGGCATCTCCGGCAGGCAGGCCTCGGCCCTCAACCCCTGGAGCAGGGCCACCAGCACGGGCCGGGAGGCCGCGTTCAGGTTCACGGGGGGTCGGCCCCCCTCCTCCAGGCGCAGCGGAAGGCGGGCCTTCTTCACCTCGCTCAGGGCGTAGACCGGGATGGGCTCGGCGGGATATCCGTTCGGATGGACCACCTTGGCATCCGCCCAGCTGGAGACGGTCAGCCAGGGTGAGAGGTCCTTGGCGGTGCCCAGCACGGCTTGGGCCTGGGCGACGGAGCGATATCCGCCCCGGGGACGGGCCTGGATCAGGAGATCCCCCAGGGAAGGGACGGCGACCTCGCCCTGGGCCCCCAGGACATTGAGGATGCGGACGAGCTGACGGTTGAAGCCCCGGCCGATCCCATCAGCGCCCATGGGAAGGACAGGCGTCGCGGGAGCCGCCACATCGGGATCCCGGTGGTCCGGCGTGCCGTCCCCATCCCTGTCCCCGGCGTCCAGGAAGCCCCCGTTGACATTGATCTTGGCCGACTCGTCCTCCACTTTCAGGCTGTAGGCG
>JAHFOU010000157.1 GCA_023261525.1 Planctomycetota bacterium
GGGCCCGCCCCCACTTGACGATGGTCAGCGCCACGCGGTCGATCAGCTGGCGGACGCTGTGCTCGCGGTTGGGCTGGCCGACCCCGCCCTTGAAGTACTTGGAGACCACCACGTTGGTGGCCAGCATCGACCAGGAGGAGGGGACTTCGACGTCCTGCTGCTCGAAGATCACCTCGCCCTTGTCGTTGGAGATGGAGGCCGTGCGGCTCTCCCACTGGATCTGGTCGTAGGGATGGACCCCGGCCTTCGAGAAGATGCGGGGGACCTTCAGGCCCTGAGTCCCCGACTCCTCGCGCGCCGCCGCGAAGCGGGGGCGGGTGGAGCCGAGGGCCGGGCGGATTTCACTGTCGTCTTGCTGGACTGGCATGGGGATTGTCTTCCTCTCTTTCTCTTACGGTGTCTTCGTTTTCCTACTGGTATCGGTATCGCCCGCTCACCCCACCCCTAGAAGCCAGGACCCATCCTGACACTACCTGTAGTGGGTATCGACCAAAAAAGAGCCACCCTTCAGGATGGTTCTCAAATTGCCTCCGCCGAAACAAGGGGAGCAGGAGCCCGCGGGCCGCAAGCCGGCCCCGTCCGTCTCTGGTTCTGCTTGCTGTTCTTCCCCGCGTGCCCCCGTCAGTACTTCAGTAGTGAAAGCTTTTGTTTCGGCGTTGGTCGAAGTCTACGCCTCGATTCCGTGTTTGCAAGAGTCTGATGTGTTTTTTGAAAAGAAAAAACGGACGCGCCTACGGCTGCGTGCGTTCGCAACGGACCGGGCCGTACAGTCCCTCCTGGCGCACGGAGAGAAGACCCATGCGCGCCAGCTCCAGGATGGCGAGGAAGAGCCCCACGACACGGCCGCGATCGCGACGCTGGGCGTAGATCTCGTGGAAGGAGAGCGTTGAGGGGCATCCGGCCAGCACCTCCCCCCTCAACTGCTCGAGGGGCACCTCGGTGGCCCTCAGCGTCGCGGTCTTGGGCGGGGAGAGCTGGGCCATCAGGCGCGCGAAGGACTGGAACAGGCCCCAGGGGTTCTGGGAGCCGGGCGCCTCGGGCTCCGTCTCGACCTCGGGCAGAGGCTCGGCCGGGCGGGCAGAACGCAGGGCCATGAGGGCTCCCCGCTGTTCAAGGAAGGCCGCCGCGTCCTTGAAGCGCCGGTACTCCAGGAGCTTCTGGACCAGCTCCCAGCGGGGATCCTCCTCGGACTCCTCGCCCTCCTGCCTCGGCAGGAGCATGCGCGCCTTGATCTCCATCAGGGTCGCGGCCAGGAGGAGGAACTCGCTGGCCGACTCCATGTCCATGGACTGCATGGCGCGCACGTGGGCCAGGAAGTCCTCGGCGATCTGCCCCACGGGAATGTCCGCCAGGTCCAGCTCCCGCTCCCGGACCAGGTGAAGGAGGAGGTCCATGGGCCCGGAGAAGGACGTCAGGCGGACCCGGAAGCCGTCGGCGGGGGCGATCATGCGTAGAGGTGGTAGACGTGTTGGAGAAGGAAGTCAATAACCGGGGAGAGCGGCGAGAAATGCGACGTCCTCGTCAGGAGCAGGTAGCCCAGCAGGAGGTAGATCCCATAGGCCCGCGTCCGCTCGAAGGCCAGGGCCGCATCCAGGGGCAGGGCGTTGCAGAAGACCCGGAAGCCGTCCAGGGGATGGATGGGCAGGAGGTTGAAGGCGAAGAGCCCCACGTTCATGACGACCCCCGCCGCCAGCATGGCCAAGGCGAGCGGCTGCGCCTCCGGAGGAAGCCAGGCCGCGCCCAGCATCGCGACCCTCAGCACCCCGGCCAGGAGGAGGTTGGAGAGCGGCCCGGCCGCGGACACCGCCAGCTCGGTCCAGCGGGCCCAGTGCGGATGGGCCGCGAAGAGGTTGGCGCGGCTGTAGGGGACGGGCTTGGCCCAGCCGAATCCCGCCACCAGGAGGGCCAGGGCCCCCCAGGGGTCCAGGTGGACCAGGGGATTGAGGGAGATGCGTCCCTGGTCCGCGGCCGTGTCGTCCCCGAAGCGGTGGGCCGTCCAGGCATGGGCGCACTCATGCACCGTCAGGGCCAGGAGCACCATGGGCGCGACGAGCAGGAAGTAGACCAGGTCGGGCACCCCGGAATCCTACCGTCCGTCCGGGGGCGGGGGCAACGCCCGCCTCCCCAGGATCCGGACCGCCAGGAAGGCCAGGACCAGACCCCCCGCCCAGACGGGCCAGGGCGGGACCCGCGCCGGGGGCCCCAGCCAGCCGGGGAGATGGATCATGGCCAGGGCCGAGATGGCGTTGTGCAGGGCATGGGCCAGCACGCAAGGGAACAGGCTTCCCGTCGTCGAGCGCAGCCAGGCCAGGGCGATCCCCAACAGGAAGGGGACCAGGATCTGCTCCCGGCTGAGGTGGTAGGCCGAGAAGCAGGCGGCCGAAAGGAGGATGGCGACCCCCCGCCCCCAGGCCTTCTCCAGCAGGGGATGCAGGATACCGCGGAAGAGGATCTCCTCCATCACGGCCGGCAGGGCCGCCAGGACCAGGAGGACCACGGCCGTCCCCCCGATCCCCGGCGTCACCAGGATCCGGAACAGCTCTTGGCGGTCCGGATCGGCCATCCATCCTTCCCTCAGGGCGTCCAGGGCCAGGAGGCCGGGCCAGAGGCCGAGGACGAGGAGGCCCGTCGGCCCCAGGGACCTCCAGGGCATGACGGAGGCCCCCAGCTCCGCAGGGCCCAGGCGGAAGCACTCCATGGCCAGGAAACAGGGTAGCCCGATCCCCAGGGCCTGGGAGGCGAGGAGGGCGAGATGGGCCCGGTCCGGGGTCTCGGCTCCGATGCACAGGGACGCCAGATGGCTGGCGAAGAGGAAGCAGGCCAGGGTGAGGGGAAGGAAGAGGGAGAGGGCGAGAACGGCCCTCAGACGGCTCGACGCGGGCATGAAGGATTGTATACCCTAGGCCCTGCCGTGAAGACCACCCACCGCTGGCTGGAGGAGCTCTGCCCCCACGGCCTGGCCCCCGAGGCCGCGGCCGAGGTCCTTCAATCCCTGGGCCACGAGGTGGCCGGGGTCGAGCCCCTGCCGGGTGGGGACGCCCTGCTCGAGCTGGAGATCACGGCCAACCGCCCCGACTGCCTGTCCGTCCTGGGCCTGGCCCACGAGCTGTCCGCCTCGACGGGGAAGGCCCTGGCCTCCCTCCCCGCCGTCCCGGCCGCCCCCGGCGATTCCCCGGCGGTCCAGATCCTGGAGCCGGCCCTCTGCCCCCGCTACACGGCCCGCTGGATCCGGGACGTCCGGGTCGGCCCCTCCGACGCCCGGATCTCCGGAAGGCTGGAAGCCATCGGCCTCAAGCCCATCTCCAACGTCGTGGACGCCACGAACTACGTCCTCTTCGAGTTGGGCCAGCCCCTCCACGCCTTCGACGCGGACAAGTTGCAAGGAGGCATCGTCGTCCGGCGCGCCAAGGCCGGGGAGAAGCTCAGGACCCTCGACGGGGTGGACCGGGCCCTCACGGCGGACATGCTGGTGATCACGGATGGGGAGCGCCCGGTGGCCCTCGCTGGCATCATGGGCGGCCTGGACACCGCCGTCACGGCCTCCACCCGCAACGTCCTGCTGGAATCCGCCCTCTTCGACCCGGCCCTGATCCGCCGGACCGCCAAGGCCCTGAACCTGGCCTCGGATTCCTCCTACCGCTTCGAGCGGGGCGTGGATCCCGCCGGCCTGGCCCGGGCCAGCGATCGGGCCGCGGGCCTGATCGGGGGCCAGGCCGGCCCCTGCGCCGTCGTCCCGGCTTCCGAGCCCGCGCCCCCGCCGGCCTTTCGCCTGCGCGCCACCCGCCTGGAGGCGGTGCTGGGCTTTGCCGTGAAGAAGGACGACGTCGAGCGCATCCTGAAGGGCCTGGGGTGCTCGGTCACACCGGAGGGCAAGGATGCCTGGACGGTCCGCCCGCCCAGCCGGAGACAGCGGGACCTGAGGACCGAGGCCGAGGCCGCCGAGGAGCTGGCCCGGGTCCTGGGCTATGACCGCATCCCGGCCCGCATCGGCCTGAGCGCCCGTCCGGGGCGCCGGGACCCCTTGAGGGACCTGGCGGCCTCCATCTCCTCCGCCCTGAGGGGCGCGGGCTTTTCGGAGGCGGTCTCCACCTCCTTCGCCGCGGCCAAGGACGCCGCGGGAGACGGCGCCCTCCCCCTGCGCAATCCCATGACCCGGGAGCAGAGCCACCTCCGCACCAGCCTCCTGCCCGGCCTGATGACGGCCCTGGCCCACAACCAGAGCGTGGGCGAACCGGGAGGCCGCCTCTTCGAGATCGGACGGGTGTACTCCGCGTCCGGGGAAGCCTGGCACCTGGGCGTGGCCGCCGAGATTCCCCTGCGGGAGATGCGCGGGGCCCTGGAGGCCGTGACCGGCGTCCTCGGACTGACGCTCTCCGCCGCCCCCGGCGAGGCGGGCCCCTTCCTGGAGGACGGCCGGAGCCTGGCGCTTTCCGCGGCAGGCGCCCCCCTGGGCCTGGCCGGATCCGCCTGCCCCACCCGGACCCAGGCCCTCGATCTGCGCAAGGCCCCGATGCTGGCGGAACTCGCCCTGGAGCCCCTCCTGCCGATGGGGAAGCGGGAGCGGCGCTTCCAGCCCCTGCCCCGCTTCCCTGGCGTGGAGAGGGACCTGGCGGTCACGGTGGCGGAGTCCGTCTCCTGGGCATCCGTGGAGAAGGCGGCGACCGCCACGCCCTGCGCCTTCCGCCAGGACCTGGCCCTCTTCGACCTCTACCGGGGCAAGCAGGCCGGGGAAGGCCGCAAGTCCTTCGCCTTCCGGATCCGCTTCCGCCACCCGGACCGCACGCTGACGGGCGAGGAGGTGGACGGCGTGATGGCGGCCACGGTCGCCGCGCTGGAGACGTCCTGCGGAGCCCAGGTCCGGCGATAAATCCCCGGCACCTCCGCATCCCGTGGGCTAGACTTCGGGTAGAGGAGGGTCATGCCATGAAGAAACCCATTCTCTGCACGCCTCTCGTCCTGACCGCCCTGCTCCTGGCCCCGTGGGGCCCCGCGTCCTCAGCCGAGATCCCTTCCGACCCGGGCCAGGCCGTTGCCGCGGCCCCCCTGGAACGGTCCGGGACGACCCGGGAACTGGATGCGACCGAACTCCGGGAGCTTGCCCAATCCGATCCGGCGAGGAAGGGCGGCGACGCGATCGTCACGGTCGCCGTGATCGCCGCCATCGTGATGCTGATCTACATCCTGATGGAGCACATGCACACCCTGGAGCACGGCAAGTAGGGCGTGGCGCGGGACCCTAGCGGGCGTCCTGGTCCCTGATGCGGGCCAGGGCCTCCAGGGCCGCGCCGTTGCCCCAGGTGAAGATGGTGAAGGAGCCGATGGCGCTCCCGTCCGCATAGGCGGGGCCCGTGTGGGCGATGTTCTCCATCATGAAGCCGTAGGACTCCGGGCCGAAGAGGGGATGCTTCATCTCATACTGGCGGGCCACCCGCTCGTTCTCGGGGCAGTAGAGCATGTGGAAGGAGGCCCTCAACGCCGCCAGGCCGCGCTGGCGGTACTCCTCGGACCCGGTGGCCTTGGCATAGTCCAGGTAGAGGGGCGCGAAGAGGCTCTGGCGGGCATCGTTCCATTCCCCGTCGGTGTTCATCACCCCGAAGCCCCCGAAGCAGTCGGCCGGGATGAAGGGCGGGTCCCAGACCTGCTGCCAGAGCGAGAGCTCGTCCAGGCAGCGGCGGCCCAGGTCCAGCCAGCCCGCCCTCAGGAAGGCCTCCGCGCACCAGAAGGGGGAGAAGGTGTTCTGCTTGTAGATCCCGTTCCTCGCGGCCTTCTTCCCCAGCATCCAGGGCGTGCCCCAGCGGTTGCAGGACCAGTAGGTCTCGAAGTCCTCCCAGCGGGCCTCGGCGACGGGCCCCTTGAGGTAATCCAGGGCGCGGAAGGCCGCCTCCCGGAAGCCCGCCCGCGGCGGGCAGTCCAGCAGGAGGGAGGCCCCCACCGCCGTCTCCGGCCCCTCGGCCAGGGTC
>JAHFOU010000158.1 GCA_023261525.1 Planctomycetota bacterium
CGCCGAGGCCTTCCCTGCGCTGGGCCTGGGCGGCGGCGGCCGTTCTCCTGGTCGTGCTGGTCTGGCCGCGGCGGAAGGACGTCCCGGTCCCTCTCGGACCCCAGGCGCCCGTCACCAGCCCTGTCGAAGGGGTCCTCCAGGAGCCCTATGTCGTCTCCGGGGCCTTGGAGGCCCTGCCTTCCGACCGCTGCCTGGCCCTGGGGCGCTCGACCCAGGCCAGCCTGCGGGGCGGGAGCTTCGCCCGCATCGATCCCGGTTCCGCGACCCTGGTCCTGGGGCATGGCCAGGCCTGCGTCGAGGGGTGGGGGGAGCCCTTCCTCGTGCGGGGCAAGGGATGGGAGATCCGGGCTTCCGATGCGGAGGTCGCCGCGGCCCAGGCCGAGGCGGGACTCCGCATCGCCCTGCGGCGCGGCAAGGCCGTGCTCCACTGGCAGGAGGGCGAGCGGGAGCTCAGCGCCGGGGCGGGCGGGGTCCTGCTCGGCGGGATCTTCACACCGGATCCCGCCGTGGCGGCGGGCGCCTGGTGGGGCCTCCCGGACTGGCAGGAGATCCCCGGGGCCCGGGGCGCCCTCCGCGACGGCATCCGGGAGATCCTGGAGCGTCCCGCGGGAGGCGCCTACGTCCTGGAGCTCCTGGTGCTCAAGACGGATCCCCGGGCCGAGCTCGGCGTGAGGCTGGCGGCGCCCGGGCAGGTCGTCGAGGTCCCGGTCGGGATGGCCTGGGGGAACGGCCCGGGCCCCCGCCGCATCCGCATGGCCGTCTCCGGGGGGAGATGTCAGGCGGCGGTGGGGACGACGGAGCTGGTCCGCTGCGCCTTGCCGGAGATGGGGCGGTCGGGGCCCCCGGTGGAGGGGCGCGGTCCTGGCCTCAGGGCCTGGGGAGGGGACGTGGAGATCCTCCAGGCCCGGTGGCGGGCACCGTAGATGGAGACGCCGAAGCGGCGCTCGGGCCTCGTGCTCCTGGTGGTCGTCGGCGTCCTGGGGGTCCTCGTCGTCCTGTCCACGGCCTTCGTGACCCTGGCCCAGCTGGAGCGGAGGGCCTCCCAGCAGCGCCTGCAGGGGACCAAGGCCCTGCTGTTGGCGCGCAGCGGGCTAGAGGATGCCCTCGCCCGCCTGTCGGCCGGCCAGGACCCCGGCCTCCCGGAGAGCGCCTACGGCGGGGAGGACTGGGACGGGCTGGGCGGGTCCCTGAGCGCCTTCGAGGCCCAGCAGGAGGTCTTCCGCACGGGCTCTGCGAACACGGAGGACTGCCCCCTGCCCCAGGCGATGCGCCCTTCCTTCTTCGCCCGGGTCCAACCCTCGCCCAATCCCGCCCTGCAGACGGTGGAGGGTCGCCAGCGGGGCTACAGCGGGGCCCTGCAGGGGGGGAACACCTATGCCCTCAAGATCCTGACGCAGGGCGGGATCTACCTGAACGGCGGGGATCCTTCCCAGGTGCCGACGGAATACCTGACCCCGTACTGGCACATCCCCTATCCGGATTACAACCTCATGCTCCGGGGCATGCTCGGGACGCTCGCGAAGGCCGTGGACGAGGCCCAAGACGGGGGGATCGACGGCCTGCCCGTGGGCGAGGCGGACGGCTTCAACCTGATCGACCGCAGGCCCCGGACGTCCCGGGGCTGGGAGAGCTGGGAGCAGGTCCGGGACCTGGCCCTGGGCGGGAGCCAGGCCAAGCTTGATGCCCTGAAGTCTTCCCTGGCCCTGCAGGCCCGGGTGGACCGGAAGGTCATCCGCCCCAACTACTCGCTGGAGGTGGGATTCCAGTACTCGCCGCCGACCTGGGCGGAAATCAAGAAGATCCATTCCTCCCCGACGACGGGGAAGGCGGCGCCGGATTTCGAACGCATCCCCCTGACGGCGTCCGGGAGGATCGTCGGACGGGCGCCCGTGGACCTGGCCTGGGCCCGGACCCGCAAGCCCGTCCTGATCGCCCTCCTCAGCGGGCTCAGGGGCATCTGCTGGCCCCACCAGGTCTACGGGGAGTTCTACTCGGGCTTCGCCCCCATGCCCTGGTACCTCAACTGGACCCCCGTCGAGGTCATGGTGCAGAACGCCTGGTCCCCGGCGGACGACGCCCACCGCATCGCCGACCGGATCGCCGCCTTCAGCGGGCCCCTGGAGACCTGGTCCCAGTGGAATGCCTTCTGCGATGCCATCCCCGACGCCTGCCTCACGGGGACTTCGGACGAGCGGGTGGCCAAGCGGGACATCCTCAAGGCCAACTTCAACCCCAACAGCGACCTCAACAAGTTCAACCCCAACCCCTCCCTGTGGAAGACGGTCGACAAGAGCGACCTCGTGGCCTATTCCACGGAGTTCAGCCTCCTGGGCGTCTGCGATCGGGAGCTGGAAAGCCTGGGGCGGGTCCTGGACAGGAGTGGCCGCCTCCTGGCCTCCCGGACCGTCCGGGCCACCCTGGCGGCGGATGCGGTCCTGAGGCTGGACACCCAGAAGGAGTTCCTCTGCGAGGATCTGGGGGATCCCGACACCGCCGGGGACGAGAAGGACCTGAGGACCCCGGGATTCACGCGCGCGGGATGCCCGGAGCTGATCACCCAGAGCGCCGGATCCGACAGGACCTGGGGGTACACCCAGGACGCCGGCAGCCGGTATCCCGGGAGCTGGATGAACGGGGATTCCCGGGGAGTGTCCCTCCAGACCTACCCTGAACCCTGCGTGACCACGGGCCCCGGCTCCGGCCTCTCGGTCAATGCCGCCGACTATGACGGGAACCTCCAGCTGGCTACCGTGGAGACGCGAGCCCAGGACCCCTACGGCTGCGGGATGTATGCCCCGGCCCGGATGATGATGCTGGCGCGCTTCGACGACGCCTTCGACCTGGACGTCCACGACGGGGCGGGGGCCTGCGTGCCGGACGTCCAGCAGGTCACCCAGGCCGCGGGGGCCTCCGAGCTTTCGAAGAGCCTGCTGGATACCGACACGCCCAACACCCTCTACCCGGACGGCTGCTACTCGGAGCTGGGCCGGACCCCGGTCTACTACGACAGGGACAACACGCCGGGCAGACACGGGCTGATGTCCTTCTGGGTGAAGAACAACTGGGCCACCCTGGCGCCCACCACGGGACTTCCCAATCCCCCGCGCACCATCCCCCACGCCTACGTCAAGCGCTCGAACATGATCCAGAACTGGAGCAGCGATGGGAATTCCCCCAACCAGATGTTCTTCATCGGCATGTCCCAGTTCTTCGGGTCCTTCCAGTTCATGCTCTTCGTGGAGGAGGGGCACTCGGGGGACACCCCGACCTCCGGCAAGCGGGCCGAGCACCTGTTCGGGACCCCGGACCGGGAGATCCTGCCCCGGCGCTGGTACCTGCTGACCACGTACTGGAATTTCGACGACCCGGATTACGGCAGCGGCGCCGTGGTCGCGGACTGGGGGGTCGGTCCCGGGGATTTCGCCTCCTTCGACCAGTACTCGACGGCCTTGAACGATCCCAGCGTCGCCACGGACATCACCCTCCCCGATCTGTACGGCGCCCACCGGATGGCCCTGGGCGGGATGGGGACGACCGGCCCCATGCAGGACTGCCTGAACCGGTCGGGATCGGCCCTGGCCAACGCCGGCGCGGACGCCACCCTGGACGAGTTCGCGGTCTATGACTTCGGGGTGAACTACGGGGCGGCAAGGACCTATGCCTTCCAGCGCTACCTGGAGGGCCGGTACTACAAGTGCGCGATGTACAGCAACCTCGACGACCTCCTCCATGCCCCCCTGGGGGACGAGGCCGCCACCTACTTCACGCCGCCCCTGCGCCTTCCCGCCGGGGCCTTCCTCAAGAGGGCCCACTGGACCTGGCTGAGGGGCCCGGGAGCCCAGCCGGACGACTACGCGGAGATCGAGCTGACCGACCTGGCGGGTGTGCGCTACCTCGACGAGGCCGGGGGGGACGGCAGCGCCCGGACCCGCTCCACCCGGGATCCGGGCTGGAGCAAGGATCGCCAGGCCTGGGATGCTCGCCACCTCCTCCGCACGCCCTTCCGCGCCCACGTGGTCTTCCGGCGGGAGAGCATGGACCCGGAGGATCCCACGATGGTGGACGAGAACTCGCCCATCCTGGATTCCCCGGTCTTCGACGACCTGAGCCTGGTCTACAGCCCTACCCGCGAAGGCTTCCGCCTCTCCGTCTGGAGACAGGGGGAGTGAGGCCGCGCCGGTCGAAGGGGCTTGCCCTCCTGGTCGTCCTCGGCATCCTGGGGGTTCTGGCCATCCTCGCCGTGGCCTTCGTGACGATATCCCGGCTGGAGCGGAAGGCCTCCCAGCAGCGCCTGAACGGCACGAAGGCCCTGTTGCTGGCCCGCAGCGGGATCGAGGACGCGATGGCCCGGCTCTCGGCCGGCCAGGACCCTTGCACCCGGGACAGCGCCTACGGGGGAGAGGACTGGGACGCCTCGGGCGGGGCGCTCTCGGCCTTCGAGGCCCAGCAGGAGGTGGTCCAGACGGGCTTAGCCAATACGGCGGACTGCCCGGTGCAGTCCGCGATGCGCCCCTCCTTCTTCGCGCGGGTGCAGCCCTCGCCCAATCCCGCCCTCCAGACGGTCGACGGCCGCCAGCGGGGGTACAGCGGCCTGCTGGCGCCCGAGGGGAATGCTTATGCCCTCAAGATCGAGGACGAGTCCGGGAAGATCAACGTCAACGGCGGCCTGCTCGACGGGGGGGACCGGGACGGCGACGGGGTGCCCGACTGCCGGGATCCGGATCCCGGTTCCGGCTGGAACGCCCAGCTGCTGAGGATCCTGGATGTCCTGGGAAGCGAGTTGGGGATCCCCAGCCTCGGCCTGGAGGTCCTGAGCCGCCGTCCCGCGGGGGGCTACCGTTCGGTGGGGGAGGTGCAGGCCCGTTGCGGGATCGGCATGGACCTCAGCCCCTATCTGACGGTCTCCAGTTGGGTGGACCGTGCCGTCCTGAGGCCCAATGCCTTCGCCGCCCAACCGCCCACGTTCGCACCGGGCCGGGGAGGCATGAACGACTTCCTGAAGGCGAGGCCGCCGCTCAGGCTGGAGGAGGGGGGGCGCCCTCCCGTGAACCTGAATACCGCCTCCCGGCCGGTGCTGGTCGCCCTGCTCCAGGACCTGTCCGGGGCCACCTGGCAGGTCCTGAGCAACTCCGCCTCCCTGGCCTGGCCCTTCCGCCTGGATGCCGTCCGGGCCGCGGGCGTGGCCGATGCCCTCGTCGCGAGCCGGCCCTTCGCCGACTGGGAGGCGTTCGAGGCCTTCTGTGACGGCCTTGTGCCGTCGCCGGGGCCCCTGGCAGGAATGGGCCCTCCCTTCCCGGGTTTCCGCATGTCCCAGTGCGGGGACCTCCCGGCCGCGGACCTGCTCAAGGCCAACTTCAACCCGAACGCCCGCCTCAACAAGCGCATTCCCGACCAGCTGCTGTGGCGCTGGATCGACAAGTCCGACCTCACCCAGGGGTCCACCGAGGGGGACCTGGCCCCCACGGGGGCATTCCGGGTGGAGGCGGTCGGCCGGGTGTGTTCCCCTGCGGGCCTGCAGCTGGCGGCGCGCCGGATGTCCTGCCGGGTGGAGGCCTGGCGTCTGGAGCGCCAGACGTCCCAGGCCGACTTCGTGGCAGGCCGCAAGCTGGAGGACTGCCTCTCGAGGTCCACGGACCTGCTGTTCCCCATGACCGGGGAGTCGGCCGCTTGGAACACCTGGGGCCCCGACAAGGGCCTGGCCCTCATGACCTATCCCGCCCCGCCCACGGCCCTTCCGGACCAGGCGGCGGCCTTCGACGGTTGCGTCGGGCTGGCCACGGCGGAGCTTCCCCGGGCGGACCCCCAGGACGGCAGGCTCCTCTTCCTGCACCATTTCGACGACGGCCTGGACGCCGATGCGGGGGGTGCGCCCGCCCGCATCCCGGGGCCGAGCGATGCCCAGCTTGTCCCGGACGTGACCGGGAGCGTCTGGCCGGATCCTCCGGGCGAG
>JAHFOU010000159.1 GCA_023261525.1 Planctomycetota bacterium
TCCCAACAGCGACCTCAACAAGTTCAATCCTGACCGGGCCATGGCCAGGGGGGTGGACAAGAGCGACCTCCTGGCCTACTCCACGGAGCTGAACCTGGTCCCGAGAGGAGGGGAGCGCCTGAGCTGCGTGGGGCGCCTGACGGATGCCCGGGGGCGCCTGCTGGCGTCCCGGACCCTGTCGCTGGAGATCGTCCAGGACCTGATGTGCCGCCCGTTGACCACCCAGGCCGAATTCGTGGCCGGGGACCTGGGGAGCCTGGAAGTCGCCGGGGACGAAGGCGCCTTCCGGAACTCCGGGAGCTCGGTCTACATCGCCCCTTCCCGGGGCAACGTCAAGACCGCGGGATTCGAGCAGATGGATCCCGGCCAGTCCCTCCAGACCCTGCCCGAGCCCCAGACCGTCTGGGAGTTTCCCGCGACGGGCAGGCCCGCGGACTATGACGGCCAGGTGAGGCTGGCGACCGTGGAAACCGAATCCGGCAACGGCGCCGGGGGGCCCACGATGAAGTTCCTGGCCCGCTGGGAGAGGAACGCCGACGCCTCCTATGGGGGTGGGGTGCTCTCCAACCAGACCCCGCTCGACCTGAGGATGCCGGGACCGGCCAACAGCCTCTGGGACGGCGCCAGCCCCGGCACCCTGTACCCCGACGGGCTCTACCTGGAGAAGGACCGCCTGCCCGGCTACCGGGCCCTGGGCAACCTGGCGCCCTACTGGGGGACGATCTGCTTCTGGATGAAACCGGACTACGACGTCATGAAATCCAACCGTTCCCACCTCTACCTGAACCATACCCGCCACAACGGCACCCCAAGCGAAACGGCCTGCTTCACCCTGCTGAATGCCTGGCCCCGGGCATTCTCGATGCACTGGGAGAATGCCTACGCGGGGAGCGATTCCTTCGACGAGGAGCAGACTCAGGAAGTGGGCTGCACGGATGCCTTGGGACGGGAGATCCTCGCCCACCGCTGGCATCTGCTGAGCTACGTCTGGAACATGCAGGGCCCCCAGGCCGACCCCTACCAGTACACCAGGATCTACATCAACGCGAAGGTCCCGCCGGGGCCCAAGCCCGGGGGCGTCTACACCACCGTCATCGGCGGGGGGGTGGCCGGACTGCTCGTGGACTTCACCCAGCCGGACGCCTACACGACGGGGGTCCCGGGCCTTCCCCCCGCGGTCTTCTACCTGGGCCGGCGGGGCAACAACACGGCCCACAGCGACACCCAGTTCGGGAACCCGGATGCCACCTTCGACGAGCTCGCGATCTGGGATTTCGGTGGGGTCGTCGGCACGGCCGTCAACGCCACGGAACTGATGACCCAGGACCGCTTCAAGGCGGGCCGGTACTACAAGGAATCCGCCTATGGGGGACTGGCCGATCCCGCAAACCGGGCCGGGGAGTACTTCTCCGCCCCGATGGGGCTGGGCTCCGGGGGCATCCGCCTCCAGAGGCTGGCCTGGACCCAGGTGGTGCCGAGGGACCTCAAGTCCCCGGCCGCCACGGCGCCCGAGGACGGCGACGCCGGCCCCGCGGGCAGGATCGTCCTGGAGGTCCTCCAGCCTTCCGGGACTGCCTACTGGCAGGATGCCGAGGGCCGCCTCCTGGACACCCTCCTGACGGATTCCTCAGGCCAGCTCCTGAAGCGCAAGGCGGCCGCCCCCTTCCGTCTGCACGCGGTCTTCCAACCCAACCTCTCGGATATCGCCAATACGCCCGTCCTGGACCCCCTGGTCCTTGATGACGTCACGCTCACCTATCGGCGCCAGGCGGGGCCCCTCCTGAAGGCCTGGCGGGAAGGGGAATGATGCCGCGCCGTTCCGGAGGGGTTGTCCTCCTGATCGTGGTGGGGGTGCTGGGCATCCTCTGCGTCCTGGGGGCAGCTTTCGTGACCCTGGCCCGCCTGGAGCGCAAGGCCTCCGAACAGCGCGTGAACGTCTCCAAGGCCCGGCTCCTGGCCCGCAGCGGGGTCGAGGACGCCCTCGCCAGGCTCTCGGCCGGCCAGGATCCCTCCCTCCCGGACAACGCCTACGGCGGCGAGGACTGGGACGCCTCCGGCGGTCCGCTCTCAGGGTTCGAGGCCCAGCAGGAGGTCTTCCAGGCCGGAACGCCGAACGGGGCGGACTGCCCGCTCCGTCAGGCCCTCCGTCCTTCCTTTTTCGTCCGGGCCCTGCCCTCTTCGGATCCCGCGCTTCAGCCGGAAGACACCCGTCAGCGGGGATGGAGCGGGGCGCTGGGGGCTTCCAGCCTGCGCTACGCCCTCAAGGTGGAGGACGAGTCGGGCAAGCTCAACGTGAACGGCGGCTTCCTGGACGCCCAGGACCGGGACGCGGACGGGACTCCGGACTTCCGGGACGTGGATGTCCGGAACAATCCCGCGGACCCGAGGGATTCCGGCCGGGGTTGGAACGCCCAGCTCACGCGCGTCCTCGATGTCCTCGGCGCCACGTCCGAGATCAACCTGGCCGGCCTGGGCCCGAGGATCCTGGGGAGCCGTCCTCCGGGCGGGTACCGCTCCCTGGAGGACCTCCAGGCGCGGACGGGCATCGCCCAGGACCTGTCGCCCTACCTCACGACCTGCACCCGCGCGGATGCCTCGGTGCTGCACCCGAACGCCTATGCCAGCCAGGGCAACCAGGCCGGCCCTTCCGAGGTCAAGAAGACCCGTCTCCCGCTGGTCCTGGAGGAGGGGGGGCGCCCGCCCGTCAACCTGAATGCCGCGTCCCGGCCCGTCCTGGTCGCCCTCCTGCAGGGGCTCAAGGGCATGGGCTGCTGGGCCACCTGCGCCTGGCCGACGACCTACACGATCAACGCGGCGACGGCGTCGGCGGTGGCGGGGGGGATCCTCCAGCGGCGCGGTGCCGTCGGCCCCTTCGGGACCTGGAAGGAATGCTGGGAGTTCCTGGACGGCCTGGTGCCGGCGGCCTTCAGCGGGATCCCCCCGACGGCGGCGGGAAACCTGGGTGCCGTCGACCTCCTCAAGGCCAACCTGGATCCCAACAGCCAGCTGAACAAGCAGTCCCCCGACCAGCTGATGTGGCGCTGGGTGGACAAATCCGACCTGACGGTCTGGTCCACCGAGGGGTGCCTGCATCCGACGGGGACCTTCCGCATCTCGGCGTCCGGGCGCCTGGTGGATTCCCAGGGGCGTCTCCTGGCCCAGGCCGACGTGTCGGGGCTCTTCGAGGTGTTCCATCTCCTGAAGCAGACCTCCCAGAAGGATTTCGTGGCGGGCCGGCAGAATTTCCAGGACTACCTCTCCCTCTCCTCGGGCTCGACGGGGGCCCTGACGACGGGGTGTGGAAGCAACTGCTCCTGGAAGACCTGGTCCGGCGCGGGGGGGCTGGCGGTCACGAGCACGCCCTGCCCGCCCACGGCCCTGCCGGGCGCGGCCGCCGCCTTCGACGGGGCCCTCGCCCTGGCGAGCGTGGATCTCGAGGCCCAGGATCCGCCCAACGGCTCCCTGCTCTTCCTCCATCATTTCGACGACAGCTGGGATGCGGACACCCCGGCGGTCCCGGCCGCCCGCACCCAGCGCCAGCCGGGCCCTGCGGACGGCGCCCTCCAGACGGACCTCTCGATCAGCGTCTGGCCGGATCCCAACGCCTCGGCGCCCGCCAACGAGCCGAACACCCTGCTTCCGGACGGTCTGCATGCCCAGTCGGACCGGGCGCCCAGCTACCAGGCCCTCGGCAACTTCCCCTCGAGCATCCACAGCGGGGATCCGGCCCCCAGCGACCACGGCGTCATCAGCTACTGGGCCAAGGCCCCGAACTACTGGATGACCGTCGGCGAGGGCTACCGCATCGACTTCCAGTGTGGAGGCGGCGTCCTGAGGCAGCAGTTCCTGGTGCTGGGGCGCCACGGCGACGGGGACGGCTGGGGCATCCTCATGAAGAACTGCTCCGATGCCGACTCCTCCGACCTGGGCAGGGAGCGCGTGTACCGGGTGAACCGCAGCCCCCATCTCACCACCCTCCTGCCCGGCCAGCGCTGGCACCTGATCACGGCCCATTTCGACACCGATGAGGCGCCGGACAAGGACCTGAGCTTCCTCGTCCAGGGCATCACCGCCACCAGCGCGGTGGCGGACCCCGTGGCGGGCTACCCGGACGCCTTCACCCTGGGTTCCGGGGAGGAGTTCTCCGTGCCCGGGGTGGTCTTCACCCTGGGCGGGTCGGCGAGCGCCCAGATCGGCACCTTCGTCGCCCGCTACCAGATCAACACGGTCCTGGACGAGCTTGCGATCTACGATTTCGGGGATACGGCCGCCCAGGCCCTGAACCGGAGCACCCAGTGGGCGGTGGAGCGTTACCGGGAGGGGCGCTACTACAAGGGGGACGACGGGGCCTTCCTGTCCGCCGCCCTTCCGCTCCCGGGCCGCCTCCTCAAGGCCTGGTGGACCCAGTACCTGCCGGCGGACCCGCGCCAGGAGGTCCTGGCGGCCTTCAAGACCGGCGGGGTGCCGCCCCAAGGCCAGGCCAGGGACATCGAGCCTCCGTTGCGCAGTCCTCCGGGGACGGCGCCCCGCGCCTGGCTGGAACTGGATCTTCTGGGTGCCGGCGGGGGCCTTGCGGATCCCGTCACCCGTCCCCTGGCCCAGGGGGGGGCGATCCGCCTTGCGCTTCCCGCCTTCCGCTACCGGGTCCGCTGGAGGACCAATCCCGTCGATCCCGTCACCGGCCTGCCGGACGCCCTCAACCAGCCCCTGCTGGAGACGCCCTGGCTGGACGACGTCACGTTCTCTTTCCAGTCCGGCGCGGGCCCGGCCTGTCTGGCCTGGACTCCGTAGTTATTTCCGGAGCTTCCCGAGGAATTCCGCGAAGGCTCGTGCCAGGGGGGGCAGATTTCGCCCCACCGGCTGGAGAAGATAGATCGTCCGGCGGTCGGGGAAACCGTCCAGGGGGAGCGTCCGCAGGGTGCCATCCCGGCGGGCTTCCGCCACCGCCCGCAGGGGGAGGATGGCGACCCCAAGACCCGCCTTCACTCCTTCCCGCACCGCCTCGGTGGAGCCCAGTTCGCAGGCGATGGAGAGATCCCTGGCCGGGTCCAGGCCCGATCGGCGGAGCGCCGATTCGATGGCCGTCCGTGTCCCGGAGCCCGGTTCCCGCTGCAGGAAAGGGATGCCCTTCAGATCCTCGGGTCGGCAGTGGCGACGGGAAGAGAGCGGATGCCGTGGCGGCACGGCCAGGACCAGGCGGTCCTCCGCCACCGGCCTGGCGAGGATGCGGCGTGAGGCCTGGGGCGTGGTGCCGGTCACGGCAAGGTCCACCGCGCCCTCGGTGAGCAGGGCCTCCGCCTCCCGGCTGTCCCCGACCCTGACCGTGATGCGCACGCCCGGCCGGGAGGCTCGGAAGATGGCCAGCCAGGCCGGCAGGAGGTAGGTGGCGGGGAGGGTGCTGGCCGCGATCAGCAGCTCGCCGGAGGCCCCTTCATGCAGGGCCTGCATCGCGGCTTCGGCCCGGCGCCGGCCGCCCAGCATCTCCCGGGCATGGGGGAGGAGGACCGCCCCGACCCTCGAGGGGATCACCTTGCGGCCGGAACGCTCGAACAGGGGCATCCCGAAGACCTTCTCCAGCGAGGCGACGTGGGCGCTCACCGTGGACTGGCCCAGGCCCAGGCGGACGGCCGCCCGGGAGAAGGAGGAGGCGTCGATGACGGCGACGAAGGCCTCGAGCTGGCGGAGGTTCATGCCCGGGGTTCTCATGCCCCAGCCTTGTAGCGTCCTCCTGCGGGGGCGTCAAGCAACCTATCGATATCGTCGATACTACGAACTTCATCTATCGATTGGGAGTCTGGCGTCGGGCCCTAGACTGGGACCCCATGAAAACCACACTTCTGCTTAGCCTGTGCGTGATGGTGGCGCTTCCCCTTCCCGGAAGGGCCGCCGAGGACCCGCGTCAGAAGGAGGAGCTGGAGCGCTTGAAGGCCCA
>JAHFOU010000160.1 GCA_023261525.1 Planctomycetota bacterium
CACGCCCTTCCTGGCCGGGAACTGGAAGATGCACGGCACCCTGGCCGCCGCGCGCCAGCTGGCCCAGGCGGTCGCCCAGGCCTCCGCGCCCGGCGTCCGCATCGCGGTCTTCCCGCCCTTCGTCCACCTGGCGGCGGTCGCGGAAGCACTGAAAGGCTCCCCGGTCGAGCTCGGCGCCCAGAACTGCTACGGAGAGAACCAGGGCGCCTTCACGGGCGAGGTCTCCCCCGTCCAGCTCAAGGACGCGGGGTGCGGCCTCGTGCTGATCGGCCACTCCGAGCGCCGGCACGTGATGGGTGAGACGGACGAGATGGTCGCCAAGAAACTCAAGGCCGCCCTGGCCGCGGGGCTGGAGCCCGTGTTCTGCCTCGGCGAGACCCTGGCCGAGCGCGAGGCCGGCAAGACCTCCGAGGTCCTGGGCCGCCAGGCCCGCGCATCCCTGGGAGGCCTGGCGCCCGCCGAGCTGGCCCGCCTGACGGTGGCCTACGAGCCCGTCTGGGCCATCGGCACCGGGAAGACGGCCACCCCCGAGCAGGCCCGCCAGGCCCATTCCCTGATCCGGGCGGCCGTCTCCGGCATCCCCCGCATCCTCTACGGAGGCAGCGTGAAGCCCGACAACCTGGCCAGCCTGCTGGGGCAGGCGGGCGTGGACGGGGCCCTGGTCGGCGGGGCAAGTCTTGACGCGGCGGCGTTCGCGGCGATGATACGCACCGCCGCAGGGAGAACCGCATGAGCATGGCACTGCACATCTTCCACTTCCTCTCCTGCCTTGTCCTCATCGCGGTCGTGCTGGCCCAGCCCGACCGGGGGGACGGCATGGCCGGCGCCTTCGGGGGCATGGGCGGCTCCGTGGCCTTCGGCGTGAAGACCCTGGACGTGCTCTGGACCATCACCATCGTGGCCGCCGTGATCTTCATGGCGACCGCCCTGGGCCTGACCCTGCTGGACAAGGGCCGCAACCGGATCCAGCCGGCCCCGGTGACCGGCCCGCCGGCCCCGCCCGCGCACTAGCCGCATGCCCGACCCTCTCCAGGTCCTGGAGGACGCCCAGGCGGTCCTGAAGGGGCACTTCCTCCTCGCCTCCGGCCTGCACAGCGACACCTACGTCCAGAAGTTCCGCATCTTCCAGCACCCCCGCGTGGCCGAGGACCTGGCCCGCCGCCTGGCGGCCCAGTGGTCCGGCACCCCCATCGACACCGTGGCCGCCCCGGCCGTGGGCGCCATCGTCTTCGGCCACGAGATGGCCCGCGCGCTAGGGACCCGCTCGGTCTTCCTGGAACGCAAGGACGGGGTCTTCGCCACCCGGGTGGGCATGGAGCTCGCCAAGGGGGAGAAGGTCCTCTGCGCCGAGGACGTGGTCACCACCGGCGGGTCGGTCCTGGAGATGGCCAAGGCCGTGGAAGCGGCCGGGGCCGAGGTGGTCGGATTCGCCGCCCTCCTGGACCGCACCGGCGGCAAGAACCCCTTCGCCCAACGGTTCGAAGCCCTGATCCGCATCAGCCCACCCCAGTACCCGGCCGAGGCCTGCCCGCTCTGCAAGGCCGGCCTGGCCCTGACCAAGCCCGGCACCAAACAGGGGGCCAAGGCGTGACGAGGAGCATGACGGGGAGGGGCTCGGGCGCCGCCTCGGCCTCGGGCTGTGAAGTCCGCGTGGAGCTGACCAGCGTCAACGGCCGGGGACTGAACGTCAAGGCCAGGCTGCCGGACGCCCTGGCGCCCTATCAGGCCGCGTTGGAGGCCCGCGTCCGCGAGACGCTGGAGCGGGGCACCCTGACCGTGGCTGCGGAGTTCCGCCGGGCCGGGAGCCGGGCCCGGATCCACCGGGCCCGGCTGGCGGAATACGTCAGGGAGCTGGGCGCCGCCGGCAAGAACCTCCCGCCGCCGAGCTGGGAGGCCCTGCTCTCCCTCCCGGGCGTCCTGGAATCCCCCCGGGACGAGGCGCCGCTGGAGAAGCTCCTGGAAAAGGCCCTCGCCCAGGCCCTCAAGAACCTGGAAAAGGACAGGGCCCGGGAAGGCAAGGCGCTGGAGAGGATCTGCTCCTCCCTGCTGGACCAGGCCGAGGCGGCCGCCGCCAAGGCCGAGGCCCGGCGCGTCCCGGCCCAGGAGGCCTACCGGGGCCGGTTGTCGGAACGCCTCAAGGCCGCCCTGGCCCGGGAGAATCTGAAGCTGGAGGAGCCCGAGCTGCGGCGCGAGCTGCTCCTGTACTCCGAACGGGCCGACGTGGAAGAGGAGCTGTCCCGACTCAAGGTCCACGTGGCCGAAGCGAGACGCTGTTTCAGCGCCTCGGGTCCGGTGGGCCGGCGCCTGGACTTCCTCTCCCAGGAGATGCTTCGCGAGGCCAACACCCTGGCGTCCAAGTCGGCGGACGCGACCTTGTCCCTGGCCGCCGTGGACCTCAAGACCGCCCTGGACCGCCTCAAGGAGCAGGTCCAGAACCTGGAATGAAGCGGGTGCCGGGCCGCCTCATCGTCCTCTCCGGCCCCTCGGGCGTGGGCAAGACCACCGTGGGCAGGGCCCTCCTGAAATCCCGCCGCCGCCTGACGAGGTCCGTCTCGGCCACCACCCGCCCCCAGAGAAAAGGGGAGCGCCAGGGCCGGGACTACCACTTCATGACCGAGAAGGCCTTCGCCGCCCTCCTGAAACGCAAAGGCTTCCTGGAGCACGCCGACGTCTACGGCCGCCGCTACGGCACGCCCAGGGCCCCGGTGATCCAGGCCCTGAAGGCCGGCAGGGACGTCCTCCTCGTCATCGACGTCCAGGGCGCCGCCCAGGTCCGCAGGTCCTTCCCGAAAGCCCTCCTGATCTTCCTCGCCCCCCCGGGCTGGGGGGAGCTGGAGCGCCGCCTGAAAGGCCGGGGCACCGAGGACGCCTCGGGGCTGAAGCGACGGCTCCTGACCGCCCACCGCGAGATGGCCCAGGCCAAGCGGTACGACGCCGTGGTGGTCAACGACCGGGTGCCCTCGGCCGTGCGCCGCATCCTGAGCGTCCTGGACAGGGCCGAGGCCCCCCGGGTATAAGGACCCTTCCCCTTCAGGCCCCGGGAGACGACCGCACCATGGAAGTCCAGGAAATCCGCGAATACGAGACCATGGCCGCCAAGGTGGGCGGCAAGTACAAGCTCGCCGTCCTCCTGCAGAAGCGCATGGCCGAGCTGATGTTCGGCGCGCCGGCCCTGGTGGAGAACCCCACCAAGGACCTCTTCGAGACGGCGCTGCGCGAGCTGTCCGAGGGCAAGATCACCCTGGCCGACCCCGGCGAGATCGTCCAGCCCTCCGTCATCATCCCGAGGCGCCGGCGCCTTGAGCCCGAACAGGACGATTAGAAGCCGCGAGCTCCTGCTCGGGGTCTCCGGGTCCATCGCCGCCTACAAGGCCGCCGAGCTGGTCTCCCTGCTGGGCAAGCGCGGGGTCTCGGTCACCGTCCTCATGACCGCCGGGGCAGCCCAGTTCATCGGGCCCCTCACCCTGGCCACCCTCTCCCGCCGGCCCGTCGTGACCGACCTCTTCGACCCCGCCTGTCCCGACGTGGAGCACATCCAGATGACGGAGCGGGCCGACGCCATGCTGATCGCCCCCGCCACGGCCAACATCCTGGCCAAGCTGGCCGCCGGGATCGCCGACTGCCCCGTGACCACGGCGGCCCTGGCCCTCAAGCCTTCCACCCCCCTGATCCTGGCCCCCGCCATGAACACCCGGATGTGGGAGCACCCCGCCACCCGGGAGAACCTGAGGCGCCTCAAGTCCCGCGGGGCCCGCATCGTGCCCCCGGCCGAGGGCCTGCTGGCCTGCGGGACCGTGGGCGTAGGCAAGCTCGCGGCCCTGGAGGACATCCTGAAGGTGCTGGCCAAGGCGCTCGCGTGAACCTCCTGGTTACGGCCGGGCCCACCCGGGAGTTCCTCGACGACGTCCGCTACCTCTCGAACCTCTCCTCCGGCCGCATGGGCTACGCGGTGGCCGCGGCCGGTGTCGCGGCCGGGCATCGCGTGGTCCTGGTGTCCGGCCCAACGGATCTGCCGTGTCCTCCGGGGGTAGAGCGCCTCGAGGTGGAGAGCGCGGAGGAGATGCACGCGGCGCTGAAGGCCCGGTGGGCCTGGGCCGAGGCCCTGATCATGGCGGCGGCCGTGGCCGACTACCGGCCGGCGGTGCGCCTGCCCGGCAAGCTCAAGAAGGGGCCTCGGGAGAGCCTGGCCCTGGAGCTGGTGAGGACCCGGGACATCCTGGCGGAGCTCTCCCAGGACAAGGGGAACCGGATCCTCCTGGGCTTCGCGCTGGAGACGGACGGGCTGATGGCCGAGGCCTCGCGCAAGCTGGGGCAGAAGAACCTGGACGCGGTGCTGGCCAACTCGCTGGAGAACCTGGGGGCCGAGAACGCCAGCGGCAGCCTGCTGATGCCGGACGGGAAGGTGGAGCGCTGGACCAACCTGCCCAAGGCGGAGTTCGGCAAGAGGTTGGTCACGGCAGTGGAGGGGATCCGCAAGGGCAGGGCGAAGGCATGACCCCCGCCCTCCCGCCCCCCGCGACCCCGCTGGCCGCCCCGGACGCCCTGGCCTACGGACTCCTCCAGGGCATCACCGAGTTCCTCCCCGTCTCCTCCAGCACCCACCTGACCCTGCTGTCCAAGCTCATGGCCGCCTCGGGCCGCACCCCCATCGACGGCGCCTACATCACCCTGCTCCACCTGCCCACCCTGGCCGCCGTGCTCTGGGTCCTGCGCCGGGAGATCCGCTCCCTGTTCACGAAACAGGGCCGCGGCCTCCTGCTGGCCCTCTTCCTGGCCTCCCTCGTCACCGGCACCCTGGGCTACCGGCTGGACAAGCTCTTCGATAAGCGCCACGCGGACCTGGGCTTCCTGGCCTGCGCCCTGATGACGACGGGGCTCATCCTCCTCCTCGTCGAGTTCCTGAAACCCCGGCCGAAGGAAGGCCCCTGGACCTGGGGCCGGGGCCTGGCCGTGGGCCTCGGCCAGTCCCTCTCCGGCATCCCCGGACTCTCCCGCTCCGGGATGACCACCTCAGCGGGCATGCTCTGCGCGCGCGGCCGGGCCGAGGCCGTGGCCTTCTCCTTTTTGTGCTCCATCCCCGTGGTCCTGGGGAAGACGGCGAAGGAATGCTGGAAGGCCTCCTCGACCGGGGAGCCGGACTTCTGGATGAACCGGGTCCTGTACGGCGCCTACCCGCTGGGGGCTCTCGTGGCCTTTACGGCGGGAATCCTCACCTTCCGCTGGTTCCTGGGCTGGACGAGGCGCCGGACCCTGAGGCCTTTCGGGATCTACTGCCTCCTGCTGGGGGTCCTCGCCTTGACCTGGTCCATCACCGCGCCTAGGATGCCGCCGAAACCCCTATCCCCTGATGAACAAAAAGCGGGAATTCCTGGCCCTGGTCCTCATCCTGGCCCTGCTGTTCCTGTTGAGCAGCCTCCTGTCCTTCCACGCGGCGGACCTGAGGGCCCATCCCAGCCCTAAGCACGCCGCCAACCTCTGCGGCTGGGGCGGCGCCTGGATCGCCGATGCCCTGATCAGCTTCCTGGACTGGCCGGCCTTCGTCCTGGCCGCCTTCGTCACCTTCTGGTGCGGCTGGTGGGCCCTCTGCAGGCACTGGAAGGGCATGAAGCCCCTGGACGGCCAGACCCTGGCCATGCGCCTGACCGGCGCGGTCTTCCTGGCCCTCTCGCTCTCGGGCATCGCGGCCCTGGCCTTCGCCCATTCCCCCTGGTCCGAGTTCCCCTCGGGCGGCTCCTTCGGGCATTTCCTGGCGGCCAAGCCGGCCCGCCACCTCCCCCAGGGCGGCCTCCTGACCGCCATGCTCAACCCCTGGGGGGCCTTCCTGGTCCTGGCCCTGGTCCTCCTGCTGTCCGGCACCCTGGCCACGGACCTGAG
>JAHFOU010000161.1:0-2446 GCA_023261525.1 Planctomycetota bacterium
CACGGCCAACCTCTTCGTCACCCTGAAGCCCAAGGAGGAGCGGGGAGAAGGGCGGCGGACCCAGGCCCAGGTCATCGCGGACGTCCGGCAGCGCTTCAACGCCATCCCGGGCCTCCAAGCCTTCATCATCGACCTCTCCCAGAGCGATCCCACCAGCCAGGGACGAAGCTCCCCCATCGAATTCACCGTGCGCGGCCCGGACTGGGACGCCATGGCGGAGCATGCGGGGAAGATCATGGGCCGTATGAAGGCCTCCGGCTCGATGACGGACGTGGACTGGGACTACCTCCTGGGTCAGCCCGAAGTGCTGGTGAAGCCCCTGCGCCGCAAGGCCGCGGACCTGGGCGTCTCCATGGAGCAGATCGGCACCTCCCTGAACGCCCTGGTGGGCGGCGTGAGGGTCGGCCGCCTCAAGGACAAGGGCCACCGCTACGACATCCGGCTCCGCCTGGTGCGCGACCAGCGCCTGAGGCCCGAGGACATCGCCCCCCTCCAGGTCCGCGCCCGTTCCGGCCGGCTCGTCCGCCTGGCCGACCTGGTGGAGATCGAGGAGAAGCCCTCGCTCCAGGCCATCAACCGCCGCAACCGTGAGCGGGCCATCAAGGTGACGGCCTCCGTCCTGCCCGGGCACACCCAGTCCGAATGCATCGACGAGATCCAGCGCCTCGCGAAGGAGCTCCTGCCCGAGGGCTATCGCATCGTCCTGTCGGGAAGCGCCCAGACCCAGCGCCAGTCCCAGCAGAGCCTGCTGTTCGCGCTCGGCTTCGGGGTGCTCATCGCCTACATGATCCTGGCTTCCCAGTTCAACAGCTTCGCCCAGCCCCTGACGGTGCTCCTGGCCCTGCCCTTCAGCGTGAGCGGGGCCCTGCTCGCCCTCTGGCTCTTCGGGTACACCCTGAACCTCTACAGCATGATCGGGCTCATCCTGCTCATGGGCATCGTGAAGAAGAACTCCATCCTCCTGGTGGACTACACCAACCAGCTCCATGAGAAGGGCCTGCCCATGACCGAGGCCCTGCTCGCCGCCTGCCCGGTCCGCTTGAGGCCCATCCTGATGACCTCGTTCGCCACCATCGCGGGAGCCCTCCCCGCCGCGCTGGCCCTGGGGCCGGGCGCCGAGGTCCGCGCCCCCATGGCCGTGGGCGTGATCGGAGGCCTCCTCCTCTCCACCCTGCTGACCCTCTTCGTGGTCCCCTGCTCCCATCTCCTGCTGTCGGGGCGGAACCGCCCGCCGTATACTCCGCCGGCATGAGAGCCATCCAGGAGGTCGCCGCCGACCTGGGCCTTCCCCCGGGGGACCTCATCCCCTATGGCGCCCACATGGCCAAGGTCAGCCTGCCGGCCCTGCGCCGCCTTCAGGCCCAGCCGCCGAAGGGCAAACTCATCCTGGTCTCGGCCATCAACCCCACCAAGTTCGGGGAGGGCAAGACCACCACCTCCATCGGCCTGGCCCAGGGCCTGAGGCGGATCGGACGGAAGCCCTGCCTGGCCCTGCGCGAGCCCTCCCTGGGCCCCATCTTCGGCATGAAAGGCGGCGGGACCGGCGGCGGGCAGTGCATGCTCCAGCCCTCCAGCCGCATCAACATGCACTTCACCGGCGACAAGCACGCCGTCACCAGCGCCCACAACCTACTGGCCGCCCTCCTGGACAACGAGATCAACTTCCAGGGCGGCATCGACCTGGAGCACCGCCAGATCCTCTGGCGCCGCGTGATGGACATGAACGACCGCTTCCTGCGCCGCATCGTGATCGGATTGGGCGGGCGCGCCAACGGCGTCCCCCGCGAGGACGGCTTCGACATCACCGCGGCCTCCGAGGTCATGGCCGTGCTCTGCCTGGCCAAGGATCTCCCCGACCTGAAGGCCCGGCTGGGACGAATCCTGGTCGGCTTCGACCGGGAAGGCAAGCCCGTCACCGCCGGGAGCCTGAAGGCCACCGGCGCCATGGCCTCCCTCCTGCAGGACGCCATCCTGCCCAACCTGGTGCAGACGACGGAGGGGGTGCCCGCCTTCGTGCACGGCGGCCCCTTCGGGAACATCGCCCACGGCTGCAACAGCATCGTGGCCACCGGCGCGGCCCTCGCCCTGGGGGAATATGCCATCACCGAGGCCGGCTTCGGCTTCGACCTCGGCGCCGAGAAGTTCTTCGACATCAAGTGCCGCGTCTCCGGGCTCTGGCCCAGTGCCGTGGTGCTCGTGGTCACGGCCCGGGCCCTGCGCGCCCATGGCGGGGACGACGGGAAGACGGAACTCCCCCCCGCCCAGGCCCTGGAGGCCCTGGCCCGGGGCCTCGAGCACCTGGACCAGCACGCCTCCAGTGCGAGGACCTTCGGCTTCACCCCCGTGGTCTCCATCAACGGCTTCCCCAAGGATTCCGAGGCCGAGCTGAGGATGATCGAGGAGGGCTGCGCCAAACGCGGCCTGGCCTGCTCGCGCTTCTGGGGCT
>JAHFOU010000161.1:2456-5733 GCA_023261525.1 Planctomycetota bacterium
ACCAGGACCCCGCGGACAAGATCCGGGCCATCGCCCGCACCAGCTACGGGGCCAAGGAGGTCCTGTTCACCAAGGACGCGGAGAAGGACCTGGCCAAGGCCCGATCCCTGGGCTACGGCAACCTCCCCATCTGCATGGCCAAGACCCACCTTTCCCTCTCGGACGACCCCGTCGCCGTGGGGCGCCCGAAGGGTTTCGAGCTGACCGTGCGCTCCGTGCGCATCGCCGCCGGGGCGGGCTACCTGCTGGCCATGACCGGGGAGATCGTGACCATGCCCGGCCTCCCGGCCTCGCCGGCCTCCCTGAAGTTCGATTTGACGGAAGACGGGGAGGTCGTAGGGATCGCCTAGGCTATACTCCCGCCCATGACAACCACCTGCCTGTTCCTGGCCCTGGGCCTGGCGGCCCTGGCCTTCCTCTTCCTCTACCTCGGCAAGGGCTACCTGGCCTGGGTGCTCCCCTGCGGCCTGGGGCTCCTGGCCTGGCGTCACGCCGGGGTGTCCAACCCCCAGGCCTTCCTCGCGGCCTTCTGGATCTTCGTGGCGGCGGCGGCCCTCCTGGGCTTCCCGCCCCTCAGGGCCCTCCTCGTCACCCGTCCTATCATGAGCATCGTGGCCGGCATCCTGCCCAAGATGGGCGAGACCGAGCGCATCGCCCTGGAGGCCGGCACCGTGTGGTGGGACGCCGAGCTCTTCTCGGGCTCGCCCGACTGGAAGAAGATGTTCTCCGAGAAGGCGCCCGCGCTCTCGGAGAAGGAAAAGGCCTTCATGGCCGGCCCCGTCCAGGCCCTCTGCGAGATGCTGGACGACTGGCGGGTCTCCCAGGAGCGCGACCTCCCTCCCGAGGTCTGGGACTTCATCAAGAAGAACAAGTTCTGGGGCATGATCATCCCCGAGGCCCACGGCGGCCTGGGCTTCTCCGCCCTCTGCCACTCGGCGGTCATCACCAAACTCTCCAGCCGGAGCGTGACGGCGGCCGTCACCGTGATGGTGCCCAACTCCCTGGGGCCCGGGGAGCTCATCCTGCACTACGGCACGGACGAGCAGAAGAAGTACTGGCTCCCCCGGCTCGCGTCGGGCCAGGAGATCCCCTGCTTCGCCCTCACCGAGCCCGAGGCCGGCTCGGACGCGGCCTCCATCAAGAGCGGCGGCGTGGTCTGCAAGGGGACGTGGGAAGGCAAAGAGGTCGTCGGCATCCGTCTGAACTGGAGCAAGCGCTACATCACCCTCGCCCCCGTGGCCACGGTGCTGGGCCTGGCCTTCAAGCTCCACGATCCTGAAAAACTCCTGGGCGGAGCCGAGGAGCTCGGCATCACCTGCGCCCTCCTTCCGGCGAACATGCCCGGCGTGGAGATCGGGCGCCGCCACGACCCCCTCGGGATCCCCTTCCACAACGGCCCCACGACCGGCAAGGACGTCTTCGTCCCCCTGGACTTCATCGTCGGCGGCAGGGCCATGGCCGGCCAGGGCTGGCGCATGCTCATGGACTGCCTGGCGGCCGGGCGCTCCATCTCCCTGCCCTCCCTGTCGGTCGGCGCCTCCCAGCTGGCGGCCCGCGCGGCCAGCGCCCACGCCGAGGTCCGCCGCCAGTTCGGCCTGTCGATCGGGAAGTTCGAGGGGATCGAGGCCCCGCTCGCCCGCATCGCCGGGATGACCTACCTGATGAACGCCGCCCGGGTCGTCACGGCCGGAGCCGTGGACGCCGGCCAGAAGCCCTCCGTCGTGTCGGCCATCGTGAAGGCCTACTGCACCGAGGGCATGCGCAGCGTCCTGAGCGACGCCATGGACGTCCAGGCCGGCAACGCCATCTGCAAGGGCCCCCACAACACCCTGGGCAAGTCCTACTGCGCGGTGCCCATCGGCATCACCGTCGAAGGCGCCAACATCCTGACCCGCTCCATGATCATCTTCGGCCAGGGCGCCATCCGCTGCCATCCCTTCGCCAAGGAGGAGATGGCGGCCGTCGCGGCCCACGACCTGGGCCGGTTCGACGCCGCCTTCTTCGGCCACGTGAACTTCGTGTTCCACAACGCGGCCCGCGCCCTGGTCCAGGGCCTGGCGGCGCCCCTCTGCCACTGCCCCGAGTCCGGGATGAACCGCATGAGCGCCGCCTTCGCCGTCTGCGCGGAGGGCGCCATGGCCACCCTGGGCGGTCAGCTCAAGCGCCGGGAGCTCCTGAGCGGACGCCTGGCCGACGCCCTGGCCTGGCTCTACCTGGGCACCGCGACCCTCAAGGACTTCCACGACCGGGGCAAGCCCGCCAAGGAGCGCATCTTCCTGGACTGGTCCATCGCCCACTGCCTGCACCAGGCCGAGTCGGCGCTGGCGGGCCTCCTGGACAACCTCCCGAGCCGTCCGGCCGCCTTCGCCCTGCGCCAGCTGGTCTTCCCGATCGGGCCCGTCTGCCCGCCGCCGTCCGACCGCCTGGGGGCCAAGCTGGCCCAGGCCCTGCTGGGCGACGAGGAGATCCGCAACCGCCTCACCGCCGACATCTACATCCCCGGCCAGATGGAAGGCGGCCTGGGGCTGCTGGACGCCGCCTACCGCAAGACAAGGGCTTCCGCCGAGCTGGAGAAGAAGGCGCGGGAGGCCGTCAAGGCGGGCAAGCCCGTCTCCACGGTCCTCACGGCGGAGGAAGCCAAGCTGGTCGAGGAGGCCGATGCGCTGCGCCGCGAGGCCATCCAGGTGGATGCGTTCGACAAGGACGTGTTCCGGAGCCTCAGGGCGTAAGCAGCTTCAGCGCCGCCGGCTCCACCCGGATCCTGACCGGAAGCTCCCCCGCCTCATCCCCGTCCAGGTGGAGGGGCACCGGTCCCGCCGCCTCCAGGCGGATCTCGCGGGCCTTCACGATCTCCACGTCGAACTGCCTCGGCCCTCCGGTCAGAGCCACCGCCGCATAGCGCGCCAGGTCCAGCCGGCTCCGTCCCCGGAA
Source organism: Planctomycetota bacterium (assembly GCA_023261525.1). Taxonomy (GTDB): domain Bacteria; phylum Planctomycetota; class SBBH01; order JAHFOU01; family JAHFOU01; genus JAHFOU01. The sequence goes on from JAHFOU010000161.1 coordinate 5,388, forward strand.
CAGCACCAGGTCCAGCAAACCGTCATCCCCCCTCGCCTCCGGAGCGAACTTCAGCACCCCTGCGTACAGGTTGAGATTCGCCACGATGACCTGGCCGCAATCCCCCAGCGCCTTCCCATCCGCTTCCACCAGGATCCGGGGCGTGCGGCCGGAAGCGAAGGCCTGCCAGACATGGGGCAGGTAGTGCCAGAGGCGGATGGGACCGCGCCGTCCCCGGTGCATGCGGCGGATCACGTCCGCGTCCATCCCCGCTCCCGCGCAGGAGAGGAAAACCCGCTCTCCGACCACCCCCAGGTCCAGAGGGACCGTCTTTCCAGCTTCCAGCATGCGAAGAAACCCGGCCGGC
>JAHFOU010000162.1 GCA_023261525.1 Planctomycetota bacterium
TTGCGGTCCTCCTCGTCCATGGGGAGGTCGCGGGAAGGGGCCTCGGGACGGTAGTCGAAATCCTGCAGGGTGATGTCGCAGAGGGCCTCGTGGGCGGCGATGCGCACCGGCTCGGATTCGTCCTGGAGGGCCTTCAGGAGCTCGGGGATGGTCCCGCTCCCCCCGAGCGCGCCGAGGGCCTGGGCGGCCTGGACCCGCACGAGGAGCTCGGGGGAGGCCAGGGCGTCGCGCAGGAGGGACTCCCCGCGGGCATCCCCCTGGAAGGCCAGGGCGGAGGCCGCGGCGAAGGCGACCGGGGCGTCCTGGGTGAGGACCTGGGCCAGGGCCTCGGTGGCCTCGGCCCCGTCGAGCCCGGCCACCAGGCGGATGGCGGCCAGCTTGCCGGCGGGCTCCTTGCGGCCGAGGATCTCCCTCAGCTCCGCGAGGGCGGCAGGGCCCTGGGCGGCCAGGGCCTTGGAGGCGGCCTCCCGCTGGGCGAGGTCGTCCCCGGAAAGGCGGTCCGCCAGCTCCCCGGCAGGAAGGACGGCGGGCAGCAGCAGAAGGAAGGGGTTGAGCAGGCGACTGGCCATATCAGGTCCGGCCGATTCTAGGGGCACCCTCCCGCGAGTCAACAGCTAGAATGCTTCCGGTGCTCTCCGCCCTGACCGACCTCCTCTACCCCCCCTCCTGCTGGGCCTGCGGATCCTCCCTGGAGCGCCAGGCCCAGGCCCTCTGCGGAGCCTGCGCGCTCGTCCCCCTGGGCGAGGCCTGCCGCCGTTGCGGGGAGCCCCAGGGTCCGGGGGCCAGCACGATGGAGGATTGCGACACCTGCCGGGGAAGGCCCCTGGCCTTCTCCCGGGTGGCCGCCCTGGGGCGGTACGAAGGCGGCCTGAGGCGGGCCGTCCAGCGCGCCAAGTTCGAGGGGGAGCTGGGGGCCTGGGCCTGGATGGGGAAGGCCCTGGCCGATCATGTCGCCGCCCTGCCCTGGGCCGGGGAGGTCGACGCCGTGGTCCCGGTGCCTTCCACCTGGCGGGCCCGCCTGGCGCGGGGCGCCAATCCGGCGGCCCTCCTGGCCGGGGCCGTGTCCAGGCGCCTGGAGCGCCCGCGGAGACCCTGGCTCCTCCGCCGCCCCACCCCTCCCCAGGTGGGCCTGGGCCGCAGGGAGCGCCTGGCCAACGTGGAGGGCGCCTTCCGGATCTCCCCGGAGGCGACGCCTTCGGGACTCCGCCTTCTCCTGGTGGACGACGTGATGACCACGGGGGCCACGGTGGACGTCTGCGCGAGGGCCCTCAAGGCCGCCGGGGCCCTCCGCGTGGATGTGGCGGTGGCGGCGCGCTGACGCTATGATCCCGGCCATGATCCCCGCCGCCGTCCTCCCCCTCCTGGCCCCCGCCTCCGTGGTCCTGGGCATCCTTGCCGCGGGGCTGTACCTGGGCGTCTTCCTTCCCCGCCTGGGCGGCTCCCGTCCGGCCTGGAAGGTCCTGGGCAACCTGGAGGACTTCCGGACCCGTTGCGACCGGGACGGCCAGGGCCTCGGCCTCTGGGGCGCCTTCGTCCTCATCCTCGCCACCTCCCTCTGCCTGGGCCTGGGGGCCCTGGTCCTCCAGGTTCGCGCCGTCACGGGGGGATGAGGCTCTCCGTCCACACGAAGCGCGAGGTCCCCGTCCTGGCCTGGACGCCTTCCGGGAAATCCCCGCCCGGAGGCTGGCCCGCGGTCCTCGCCCTCCACGGCTATGGGATGGACGAGGCCTTCTTCGCCCGGGTGATCCGCCTGCGCTTTCCCCGTGAGCCCTGGGCCTGGATCGTCCCGCGGGGCCCCTGGCGGGTGTTTTCCCAACCGGGCCGGGTGGGCTATGCCTGGCTGGTGGGTAGCAAGGAGTTCCCGGACCACGAGGGGATGGCGGGAACGGAGCGCCTGCTTTCGGATGCGCTCAAGGCCGCAGTTGGATCCCTTTCCATTAATCCTCGTCGAGTCGCCCTGCTGGGCTTCTCCCAGGGCGGCTTCGCGGCGGGTGTCGCGGCGCTGAGAACTCCCCGTCGATGGAAGGGCGCGGCCGTGCTAGGCGGCTACATCAACCCGCTCATGGTGCCCGAAGGCCTTGCCGCTGGACGTGGTGCGAGACTGGCCTTCCTGCATGGCCGTCAGGACGCCGACGTGCCGATGGAGAGGGCGCGTCAGAGCGTCGGGCTCCTGGCCGAGGCCGGGATCGAGGCTCCTCTCCATACCTTCCCCGGAGGACACAAGCTGAGCCGGGCGATGGCGAAGGGAGCGGAGGCCTTCCTCTGCGACGTGCTCTAGACCACCCGCTCCGCCCCGGCGTAGACGTTCCCCTCCGCGCCGCGCAAGAAACCCACCAGGGTCATCCCGGACTCCCGCGCCAGGCTCGCGGCCAGCGAGGACGCCGCCGAGACCGCCGCCAGCACCGGGATCCGGGCCACCAGCGCTTTCTGCACGATCTCGAAGGAGGTCCGCCCGCTGACCAGAAGGATGGTCCCGGACAGCGGCTTGCCGTCCAGGAACCTCCGGCCGATCACCTTGTCCACCGCGTTGTGACGCCCGATGTCCTCCCGGGCGCAAAGGAGCTCCCCCGCGGAGGAAAAAAGTCCTGCCGCATGCAAACCCCCCGTCGCCGCAAAGGTCGGCTGGGCCGCGCGCAAACGCTCCGGCAGGGAGGAAAGGACGGCCCGGGAAATGCGGACCCCATCCTCCAGCGGAGGCGAGGTCGTGAGCACCGCATCCAAGGACCCCTTCCCACAGAGCCCACAAGAGGAAGACTGGAAGGCCCGGCGGCGCGCCCTCTCCACCGGGACCTCCAGTCCGGGCGCCAGGGTGGCGCGCACGATGTTGCGCAGCTCCGGATGCTTGGGATCCAGGCAGTAGCCCAGGTCCTTGAGATCGGCCCGTTTGGAAATCAATCCTTCCGTCAGCAGGAAGCCGGCCACCAGCTCGTAGTCGTCCGCCCCTCCGGGGGTCCGCATGGTGACGGAGACCGGGTCGTCCCCGATGCGGATCTCCAAGGGCTCCTCGACCGCGAGCCGGTCGTCCTTCTCCAGGCCGCCGAGCGCGGACACCCGGAGGGCGGAAGACCTCACAGCGGCTCGATCTCGGCCAGGGCGTTGTAGTCCGGCTCCCCGGACTGGGGATCGAGGCGGCCGGGATCCAGGAGGGCGTTGGACTCCGGCCAATGCACTTCGAGGTTCCCCGGCTTGAGCGGCGCGACCTTGAGCCGGCCCTCGTAGGTTCCCGAGCCGGAGCGCAGGCGGACCCGGGCACCCTCCGCCAGCCCCAGGGAGGTGAGATCCTCCAGGCTGGCCAGGATCTCGTCACGGGCGGCGCCGTTCAGCGGATCCACGTCGCGCTGGACCATGGCGTTGAACTGCTTCCCGCGACGGGTGGAGACCCGGAAGCGTCCGCCCTCCCGCTTCGGTGGGAGCGCCAGCACGGAAAACTGGGCCTTCCCATTCGCCGTGGCGAAACGGTCGGCGTACAGACCCTGGCCTCCCCACTGGAACTGGTCGCCCTGCTTCGCAAGCGCCTCGATCCCCTTGTAGAGCGGCATCGCCCCGGAGATTTCGGCGCGCACGGCCGCCAGGTCGCGGAAGCGGATCTTCGCGGCCTGCGGGGGCCGGGCCCGGGCGGCCACCTCGCAGAGCACCTCCCACTCCGGACGGGCCTGGCCAATGCGCCGCCCGGGGATCTCCGGGGAGAAGATGACCCGGCGCTCGGTCGAGGTCTCCGTGACCCCGCCCGGGATCTCGTAGCGCGTGGTGGCCGGCAGGAGGAGGACCGCATCCGAGGGCTCCACCAGCATGGAGGTGTTCAGGAAGATGTCCTGGTGGACCCTGAGGCCGGGGCGTCGCAGGGCCTCCCGGCAACGCGCTTCGCCCGGCAGGGTCTCCAGGAAGTTCCCGCCGAGGATCCAGAACACGTCCACCTGGCCCTCGGCCGCGGCCTCCACCATGTGGGCGGCCGAGCGGCCCTTCGCGTGGGAGACCGGGAAGCCCCAGAGCCCCTCCCAGCGGGCCAGGGTCTCCGCGGGGACGGACGGGGTGCAGCCCATCTCGGCCCCGCCCTGCACGCCCGAATGCCCCCGGATGGGGACCACGCCGCGGTTGGGGCGCCCCGGGATCCCGGCGGCCAGGGCCAGGTTCATGAGCGCGCGCACCGTGTCCACCCCGTGGGCGTGCTGGGTGAGCCCCATGCTCCAGATGAAGACGGCGTCGGGACGCTCGGCGACGAGGGCCGCCAGCTCCTCCATCTCCTGGCGCAGGCTTCCGCTGGCGCCCTCCAGCGTCTCCCAGGAAAGGCCCTCCACGGAGGACTTCACGTCCGCGAAACCCTCCGTCCGCTCGCGGACATAGGCCTCATCGACCTTGCCGGAGGCGACCAGGGCCTTGAGGACCCCCTGGAGGAAGGCCAGGTCCCCGCCCGTGTGCACGCCGAACCAGCGCGTGACCAGCTCGGTGCCGAAGAGGGCGCTCTCGGGGATGGAGGGGATCCAGTAGCGCTCCAGGCCGGGCTCGCGGTACGGATTCACGCCCACGATCACCGCGCCGTTCTTCTTGGCCTCATGGAGGTACTTGGTCGCGACGGGCTGGTTGTTGGCCAGGTTGGACCCGAAGAGGACGATGAGCTTGGCTCCCATCCAATCACGGTACGAACAGGTGGACGCCCCGTAGCCCAGGGCGGCGGTCATGGCCACGGTGGAGGCCGCATGGCAGAGCCGGGCGGCGTTGTCCACGTGGGGGGTGCCCAGGAAACGGGCGGCCTTCTGGGCGGCGTAGTAGGTCTCGTTGGGGATGCCCCGGGAGGTGAGATAGAAGGCGAGGCGGTCGGGATCGGCGACCTTGATCCGGGAGGCGGCCAGGTCCAGGGCCTCATCCCAGGAGATGGTGTGGAAACCCTTCTCGCCTTTCTTCCGGAGCAAAGGAACGGGAAGCCGGCCCAGTTCCCTCAGGGCCTTGGAATCCAATCCCTTCAGGCTGTCCAGGTCCTCCAGGCGCCTGGGATCCAGGGCGGCCATGGTGTTCAGCTTCATGAGCTCGAGCCGGACCATGCAGAGGTGGGTGCCCTCGACGGTCCAGTCCCTCACCCCGGTGGTGCCGAGCGCGCAGCCGTCGCAGACGCCCCGGGTCAGGATGCGCCAGGCGTACGGAAGCTGGCGGCGGTTCTCCCAGGCGATCTTGAACATCTCCCGGAAGTGCCGGGGCTTCTGGGAGAGAAGGCCGAAGGGGACGCGCATGGAAAGGATTATAGCCGCCCCCCTCCCTTTGACACCCGGCTCGGGCATCTGCTATCTTCCTTCGTGCATCGGATGGGTACGGCCGTCGTGATCCCCGCCCGGTTCGGCTCCCAGCGCCTGCCGGGGAAACCCCTGCTGTCGAGGACGGGCAAGCCCCTCATCCAGCACGTCTACGAGCGGGTCCTCAAGGCCCGCCTGCCCGATGAGGTGGTCGTGGCCACGGACGACCGGCGCATCTACGACGCCGTGAGGGCCTTCGGGGGCAAGGTCCTGATGACCTCCAGCACGCACGCCAGCGGCACGGACCGGACGGCCGAGGTGGCCCGCTCCCTCCCCCACCAGCACTTCCTCAACGTCCAGGGCGACGAGCCCGAGATCGAGCCAGCCCTGATCGACCGCGTCGCCAAGGCCTTGAAGGACGACCGCCAGGCCGACTGGGTCACGGCCGTCCGCCCCTGCCGCGGCACCGCCGAGCTGGCGAACCCCGCCGTCGTGAAGGTGG
>JAHFOU010000163.1 GCA_023261525.1 Planctomycetota bacterium
ACCTGCGAGAGCGCTTCATCAAGGAATGGGGCATCCCCACCCTCCTCGTGGAGTCGGACTTGGCGGATTCACGCTACTTCCAGGAGGCCCAGCTTCGGAACCGCATCGATGCATTCTTCGAATCCCTGACTGCTGTGAAGGGGAAGAGGGGGAGCGCCGCATGATCGTCGGGGGGGTGGACGTCGGCTCCACGCAGACCAAGGCCGTCCTCATGGATGAGAACCGTCGCGTCCTTGGGCGCGGCTTGGTCTCCACCGGAGCCAATGTGGTGCGGGCGGCCGAGCAGGCCTTCGCTTCTGCCCTGGGCCAAGCAGGGCTTTCGGAGCACGAGGCCGGCTGGGTGGTGGGCACCGGGTACGGCCGCTACCGCGTCCTCTTCGGCGACGAGCAGGTGACCGAGATCGGATGCCATGCGCGGGCGGCCTCCTGGGCCTTCCCCGGGACCCGCACCATCCTCGATATCGGGGGGCAGGACACCAAGGCCATCCGCATCACGCCTCAGGGTGAGGTGGTCGAGTTCTCGATGAACGACAAATGTGCCGCGGGGACAGGCCGTTTCCTGACCGCGGCGGCCGAGGTCATGGGACTCGGCCTGGATGAGATCGGCCCGGCCTCACTCAAGGCAGACAAGGCCATCCGGATCACCAACGTCTGCACCGTCTTTGTCGAGTCCGAGATCATGTCCCACCTCAGCCGCGGCCGCCGCATGGAGGAGATCCTGGCAGGGGTCCATGCCGCCATCGCCGGGCGGTCGGCGGGGCTGATGAGGCGCGTGGGGATAGAGCCCGAGGTGACCTTCACCGGCGGGGTCTCGCGGAACGGCGGCATGGTCAAGGCCATTGAAGACAAGCTGGGGATGAAGATCAACGTATCCCCGGACTCCCAGTTCATGGGGGCCATCGGCGCCTCTCTCTATGCATTGGACCGTGTCGCCTCGGGGGCGAGGCGCATGGCTCCGGTGGAAGGGCGATCATGAAGCTCGCCTTCGGGGTCGATGTGGGCTCCCGGTCCACGAAAGGGGTCCTCCTTGACGTCGGGGAGCGCCAAGTGCTGGCCCGGGCGGTCCTGGCCACCGGGCATGACCTTGGCGGCGCTGCCCGCCAGATGTTCGATGGCCTTCTTCAGCAGACGGGTCTGGGAGAGAAGGACGTGGCCTATGTGGCCTCCACGGGCTTCGGTCGCTATCAGGTGGATTTCCGGCAGATCCAGATCACGGAGATCACCTGCCACGCCCGGGGGGCCTCCTTCCGAAGGCCCGACACCCGCACCGTCCTCGATATGGGCGCCCAGAACACCCGTGCGATGCGCATCGGCCCTGGTGGGCGGGTCCTTCAGTTCAGGGTGAATGACAAATGCGCTTCGGGGGCAGGACGCTTCCTGGAGCGAGCCGCCCGTGCCCTAGAGGTGGACCTGGACCAGGTGGGGGACCTTTCGTTGCGGTCTCGTTCTCCCCAGGCGATCAGCAGCATCTGCGCCGTCCTCGCCGAGTCCGAGATCATCAACCTGGTCACGGAGGGTTCTCCGGTCGAGGACATCCTGGCCGGGGCGCATCTGGCCATCACCGACAGGGTCTCTGCCCTGGTGAGGCAGGTGGGCGGCGAGGCTCCCTTGACCCTCACAGGCGGGGTTTCCCGCAATGCCGGGATGGTGAAGTCCCTGGAGGCGCGACTCGGCATGCTGGTGACGGTCCCGGAGGACGCGGAGTTCCTGGGTGCCTTGGGAGCGGCGCTGCTGGGTGGGGAGCGCCTTCAGTTGCTTCAAGGCCTCGAGAGGAAGGGCATCGGGGTCGCATGAGCATCCTTCTGCCGGCAAAATACCGCGACCAAATCCTATTCAAGCGGGAGCCTATCTTCACGGCCCCGGTCACTCCCCCAGGTCCCGGGAAGAAGGTGTACGCCCTGACAACGGAACAGATCAATGACATCCGCCGCATACGGTCAGAACGGATTGAACTGGATCCGGGGATGGGTGGGGTGGTCCCGACCAAGATCCGGGAATGGCTCCAGCAGGGGATCACGGTCACCTCGCTCGATTTCATGCTGACGAAGCAGTGCAATTTCCAGTGCACGTGGTGTTTTGCGGAAAGTGGTCCTCGGGCGACCGAGCATCTCGCCTATGGCCGCCTGGAAGCCACGATCCGTCAAGCGGCTGAGATCGGGACCAAGCTTTTCATCCTGACCGGCGGAGAGCCGCTTCTTTACCGAGATCGGGCGTCGGGCAAGGGCTTTTTCGATGTCGTCGACTGCATCCTGGACACGTACCGGACCGCTGGGAAGGAGGCTCGGATCCTGGCCTTCGACGATGTGGCGCTTGTCACGCCAGAGATCGCTGCGAAGCTCGCGGAGCGACGCATCGGTCTGTGCGCGAAGGGCGATACCCTCGACGAGGAGCTCCAAGACTACAAATTGCAGAAGCGGGGCGCCTTCCGACAGATGATGGCCGGCTACCGCAATCTCTGGCAGGCGGGATACGGGGTCCGTCAGGAGTTGCCCATCGTCGTCAACTCCGTGCTCGACCACACGACCTTCGAGGGGATGGTCGATCTGCATCTCTGGGTGCGAGAACATGGCATGGAGCATTCCATTGTTCCGGTCCACTACTGCGGCAACGCGGTCGGTGAGGATCAAGAGGCAGGGATCCATTCCCCTCACGTCAAAGTTCTTTACGACCTGATCGCCCGCCTTGATGCGGACCGCTTTGGAGATCCTTGGGTCCCCTGGTCGGCATTTTCGAAGAACAAGACATGCAACCGGAACCTCTCAGGGTTGCACATCCGGAGTAGCGGGCAGGTGACTGCCTGTTCCGAATCTCCCGGGGGTTCCCCAGGGGATCCGATGAGAACTGATCGGTACGTCTTCGGCGACATCCACCAGGCCGACCTCACGGAGATTGCAGGCTCGGCGAAGCTGTCGGACTATCGGAGGGAATTCGAGGCGGGCCTCGGGCGATACGTGTGCAACCCCGAGGTTTGTGATCTCAACAAACATGACCTCTGCAGGGGGGGGTGCGCCACGCGCAGCGCCTACTCCGCCATGGATTACGCGACAGGCCTGATTTCGGCCAGCACGGACCTTCATCGGTACTCCGAATTTCGCGAGGATCCGCTATGCCCAGCATGGACGGTCCTTGCCGAACAGCAGGGGGTGCTGCGCCCCGGGTTGTTGGATGAGATCCACGCACGGCTGGTCCAGACATCGGCTCGCCTCGACAAGGCGCGCTACCAGCAACGGATCCCTCTTCATAGCGCCAGGCAGTCCTGGTCAAGTTCGGATTCGTCACGAGAGTAAGGAGGGTAGGATGGGGAGTCTGGTGCATGCCGAAAGCTGGGAGCGCTCCATCCACAACCATTGGCCCCAGCTGGCTCAAGCCCTGGTGGCGGGAGAGGAATGATGGATTGGAAGCTGATGGGCGCGACATTCTGCGCCGTCTTCTTCGCCGAGATGGGGGACAAGACCCAGATGGCGACGCTGCTCCTGAGTGTTCGTTCGGGCAAGCCCTTCCAGGTCTTCTTGGCGGCTGCGATCGCACTGGTGGCGGCGACGGCCGTGGGGGCCGCGGCGGGAAAGACCATCGTGCACTGGCTGCCCGGGCCCCTTCTCGAGCGTCTCTCAGCCTCCGTGTTCATCCTGGTGGGGGTGTGGATGTGGCTGAGGTCGTGAAGACAGCGAAGGCGAGGCGGAAAGGACTCCCGATCATGGTCTGAAGCGTTCACTGGGCGTCTTCCCTCCTAATCCATACAATCCCCGGCCAGATGGACCCTGATGCCCTCCGTGCCACGCTCTGGGGATTGATTTCGGCAGGACTGGTCGTGGCCGGCATCGTGCTGGGGAGCCGGGGACTCAAAGACTTCGACACGGCCCTGGTGCCCTACGCGGGGGCCTCGGTGTTCGCCGCTTTCGGGATCGGCTACCGTTACGCCATGTGGCTGAGGCGTCCGCCGACCCGGCTCTACTGGCGCCGGGGATGGGCGATTTTCCTTCAGCCCCGACGGCTTCCCGGGAACCTTCTGCACCTGGTCCGCTTGTTCTGGGATAATTTCCTGATCCAGCGTTTCATCGAGCACCGCTCGGTCCTGCGATGGGCCGGGCACTTCTGCCTGTTCTGGGGCTGCATGCTTGCTGCGGCGGTGACCTTCCCGCTCTCCTTCGGCTGGGTGCGATTCGAGACGAAGGCCTCCCAGGAGGTCTACACGGCCTATGTCTTCGGCCTGGAGGTGTTCAGTTTCCCCATCGCGAGCCTGACGGGGTTCCTCGTGTTCCATATCCTCGTGCTCTCGGCCGTCCTCGTGCTCTCGGGGGTCTTCCTCATGCTCTGGCGCCGGTCCAGGGACCGGGGGGCCTTGGCCGTCCAGCAGTTCGCCGACGATCTCCTGCCCCTCATCCTGCTGTTCGCCATCTCCGTCACGGGGCTTACACTCACCATCTCCGCCCACTTCCTCAGGGGGTTCCACTACGTGTTCCTGTCCCAGATCCACGCGGCCACGGTCATCTTCACCTTGCTCTACCTGCCCTTCGGAAAGTTCTTCCACATCTTCCAGCGTCCCGCGCAGTTGAGCATCGACTTCTACCGTCGTGCCGGCGCCGAGGGGAAGCAGGCCAGGTGCCTGCGCTGTGGCGCGGCCTTCGCCGCCCTCTTGCATGTGGAGGACCTCAAGTCGGTACAGGCGGAATTGGGCATCCGCTATGAGCTTGAGGGCGGTCAGCATTACCAGGACGTCTGCCCTGCCTGCCGCCGGAAGTCCGTGGCCCTGTGCCAGGACGGCCTCTGGCGCGCTGCGCGGGCGGGAGGGGCGTAGATGGCCAAGTTGCCCGCGCCGCTGCCCGACCTGGTGAACCGCTTCGGCCCCCATCTCCATGAGATCCCGTCCGGGGGATGGGCTCCGATGGGACAGCCGGACAAGCTGGTCAAGACCCACTGCTGCTTCTGCGGCCAGCAGTGCGGCATCCAGCTCAAGGTGAAGGACAACAAGGTGGTCGGTTTCGAGCCCTGGGAGGAGTTCCCCTTCAACAAGGGGAAGCTCTGCCCCAAGGGGGTGAAGCGGTACATGCAGGATGAGCATCCGGACCGCCTGAGGAGCCCTCTGGCGAGGGAGGAGGGTAAAGGCTTCCAGGAGGTTTCCTGGGACTCCGCCCTCGACCGGGCAGTTGGGGAGATCCGGCGCATCCAGGCCGCGCATGGGCCGGATGCCTTCGCCATCCTCTCCGGGGCCTCGTTGACCAACGAGCGGGCCTACCTCATGGGAAAGTTCGCCCGGGTGGCGGTTCGCACCGCCAACATCGACTACAACGGGCGGCTCTGCATGGTCTCTGCCGCCGCGGCCTCCAAGAAGATCCTTGGCATCGACCGATGCGCCAACCCCTGGAGCGACATCCCCAAGGCCGAGGTCATCCTGGTGGCCGGGGCCAACATCGGGGAGTGCGCGCCCATCACCACCGACTACCTCTGGGAGGCCCGGGAGAAGGGGGGCAAGCTGATTCTCATGGATCCGCGCATGACCCCCGTGGCCCGGACCGCGGACCTCTTTATCCCGGTGAAGCCAGGAGGGGACATCGCGGTGTTCAACGGGATGCTGAACGTGATGATCTCCCGCGGCTGGATCAACCGGGAATTCATCGCGACGCACACGACGGGATGGGATGCGGTCGAGGCCGCGGTCCGGGACTATACCCCGGAGAGCGCGGGGAAGATCGCTGGCGTCCCGGCAAAGCTCATCGTGAAGG
>JAHFOU010000164.1 GCA_023261525.1 Planctomycetota bacterium
CGGGAGAGGTGGGCCAGCTTCTTCATCTCCCTCAGCTCCTGGCGCATGTCCACCACCCGCACGGGAGGGAGGGCGCCTCCGCCCTGGCGCTCGTGCAGGGTCAGCAGCTGCATGCGGCCGGACTGGGTGGCCTCCCAGCTCTCCAGCGAGGGCGTTGCCGAGCCCAGGATGACGGGAATGCCCAGCATGCGCGCGCGCTGGAGCGCCACGTCCCGGGCGTGGTAGCGGGGCTTGGACTGTTGTTTGAAGGAGCCCTCGGGCTCTTCGTCCACCACGATCAGACCAAGGTCGGCCGCCGGGGCGAAGACGGCCGAGCGGGCCCCGACGACGACCCGGGCCTTACCGGAGCGGATGCGGTCCCACTGGGCGCGGCGCTGGGCCTCGGTGAGACGGGAGTGGAGGACGGCCACGTCCCGGAACCTGGCCCGGAACCGGCCCACGGTCTGGGGCGTCAGCGCGATCTCGGGCACCAGGACGATGCCCTGCTGTCCCCGGGCCAGGACCCGGGCGAGGGCCTGGAGATAGACCTCGGTCTTGCCGCTCCCCGTGACCCCGTGCAGGAGAAAGGCCCCGAAGCCCTCGCAGGAGGCGATCTCTTGCAAGGCGGCCGCCTGCTCCGCCGTGGGGGCCAAGGGCTTCTGGAGAGGAACCTCCCCCGAGAGGAGTTCGTCGTCCGGGACCTCCTCCAGGCGCAGACGGACCAGGCCCGTCTTCACGAGGCCGTTCAAGGGCGCCCGGGAGGCCTTGGCGGCACGGACCAGGTCGGCAGCGGGAAGCTCGGTCCCCGGCTCCCCGAGCAGGATCTCCAGCATGCGCGATTGGCGGGGGGCCTTGGCGCGGAGGGCCAGGGCCGAGGCCTTGGCCTCCTCGGGCGGGACGCCCAGGGCGGCGATCTGGATGGAGGAGGCGGCCCGCCCGCTCTTGGCGCCGGAGGGCACGGCGGCCTCCAGGGCCTCGCTCCAGGCGCAGGCATAGTACCCGGCCACCCACTTCGTCAGCTCCAGCAGGTGGGGCGTGCAGAGGGGCTCGGGATCCTGGATGGAAACGATCTCCTTGAGCTTCTTGAACTCGCTGCGCTCCGGGAAGGAGACCACGGTGCCCGGCAGGAGGCGGGGCCCGAAGGGCACCATCACCCGCTGGCCGATGCGCAGGAGGGGGGCCAGACGCTCGGGGACGGCGTAGTGGAAGCTGCGGTCCACCGCCGTGCGGACGGCGATCTCGGCGAGACGGGGGAGAGGCATCGGTTCAGGGGATCTTAACCGACGGGCACTACGGGACGAAGGTCAGCAACCTCCTTTCGAGATCCGACTCGAACTTCCCGCGCGGCGTGAACACCAGCAACGAGCGAGCTACCCAGTTCCAGCTCTCGAAATGACAAGTCGTCACGCACGCATTTTCTGAATTCACCGAATTGTAGGAGATCTCCGTCTGGTTGCCCCTCATCCCCATCCGGCCGAAGCTGATCTCGGAGAGATACCAGGACCAGAAGGAAGCGCCGGGCTTTCTGAGCATCGGGATCTTCACGACGTTCAGCCCGGGATCCAGCCTGCGTTTCGGAAGCCAGTCCCGTCCATACTGGCGATCCTCATCCGTTTGGGAGGTTCTGACGAAGCTCGGCATCAGCCGGTAATCCCCGATCCAGACCTCGCCATCCTTCGCGTCGACCGTGATCTCCACGCAAGGCGGGTGAAGAAAGGGGACACTCAAATGATAGGACAGGGCCATGGCGGCAAGCGCGGTGAGAAGCACCGCCACCCGCATGCGCCAGGACCAGGAGCGCCAGCTCACGCCCGGACGATCTTGCCCTTGGGGTCCGCGATCCCGCGCGTGGCGTTGCGGGTGTCCACCACGAGCCTCGCCAGGCGGACCACCCGGCGGTAGTCCACCGCGGCGTGGGCCGTGGAGATCAGGACCGCGTCCTGGCGCTTGAGCAGGGCGTCCGTCAGCGGCGTCGACTCCAGGCGCCTCGGGAATTCCCTCAGCTTGGGGAAGCGCGGGATGTAGGGGTCGTGGTAGACCACCTTGGCCCCGCGGGCCTCCAACAGCTCGAGCAGTTTGAGCGAGGGCGACTCCCGCATGTCGTCCACGTTCGCCTTGTACGCCATCCCGAGAATGAGGATGTTCGCGTCCTTCAGGCCCCGTCCCCGCTGGCTCAGGGCCTCCAGGGTGCGCTCCACCACGTAGTGGGGCATGGCATGGTTGATCTCCCCGGCCAGCTCGATGAAGCGGGTGGGGACCTCGTACTGGCGCGCCTTCCAGGACAGGTAGAAGGGGTCGATGGGGATGCAGTGCCCGCCCAGGCCGGGCCCCGGCCAGAAGGGGTGGTAGCCGAAGGGCTTGGTGGCCGCGGCGCCGATCACCTCCCAGACGTCGATGCCCATGCGATCGAAGAGGACCTTGAGCTCGTTCACCAGGGCGATGTTCACGCAGCGGTAGATGTTCTCCAGGATCTTCGCGGACTCGGCCGCCTGGGTGGAGGAGACCGGCACGACGCGGTCCACGACCTGGGAATAGAGCAGGCTGACCAGCTTCGCGCTGGCCGCGTCCGAGCCGGAGACCACCTTGGGGATGCTCCGGGTGCTGAAGCTCGGGTTCCCCGGATCCTCGCGCTCGGGCGAGTAGCCCAGGAAGAAGCCCTTGCCCAGCGTCAGGCCGCGGGCCTCCAGCAGGGGGCGCACGAGCTCCTCCGTGGTGCCCGGGTAGGTGGTGCTCTCCAGGACCACGAGCTGGCCCGGGCGCAGGGTCCTCGCCACGCTCTCGGCCGTGGCCTTCACGTAGGACAGGTCCGGGACCTGCATGGGGTCCAGCGGGGTCGGCACGCAGATCACGATGGCGTCCGGGAGGTCCAGGGTGGAGAAGTCGTCCGTGGGGACGAAGCGGCCGGACTTCAGATGGGGCGCCAGGATTTTCGCCGGGATGTGGCGGATGTAGGACTTCCCGGCGCGCAGGGCCTGGATCTTGGCCGGGTCGATGTCGAAGCCCCGGACCCGGAAGCCGGCGCGGCAGAACTCCCTCACGAGCGGCAGGCCCACATAGCCCAGCCCGATGACCCCGACCAGGGCCTTGCGGCCCCGGATGGCCCGCTCCAGCGGCGTCACGGCAGGAGCCACGTCTCCTCCTCTTCGTCGAAGGTCACCGGCTCCGGCTCGGGGGAGGGCGCCGACAGGATCAGGTAGGAGGAGGCGTTCAGGAAGACCAGGGCCGGCGTGGCGGCCAGGCTCCAGAGCAGGCGCTCCTCCAGGCGGCAGAGCATGCCCGTGATCCCCTGTCCCGTCACGTCCGCGAAGGCCGCGCCGAACAGGCCGCCGCCCAGGAGGTCGAGAAGGGTCTCCCCGCCCCAGAGCGCCGCGGCGAGCATGCCCGTGAAGAGCACGGCCAGGGCCACCGCCACCACCTGCTGGCTGAGCAGGCGGAAGAAGCGGGTCCTCAGCGCGCTCCAGAACTGGGCGAGCAGGCCGTCCAGGTCCCCGCCCGAGGCCGCGGCCAGGGGAGGGAAGAGCAGAAGGCCCAGGGCCAGCACGGCCAGGGCCAGGCCCAGGACGGCGGCCAGGGGGATGAGCAGGACCGAGAGCACGGGCAGGACGATCCCGGTGCTCAGCTTGCCCACGGCCAGGATCAGGGCCACGAGCAGGCCCACCGCGCCCGAGGCCAGGAAGAGCACGGCCGATCCCGCGGCCGAGGAGAGCAGGGTGCGCGACAGCGCGGCCCCGATGTCGAAGGGGCCGGGGCCGCCGCCCTCGGGATCGCGGCGGGCCATGGCATGCCGGCAGGAGGCGCAGACCAGGACCCCGGTCGCCATCAGGACCGCGTAGCTGAAGGGGAGGGCCAGGAGCCAGCCCAGGCTCCGGGAATGCCCGGTGGCCAGGGCCAGCTGGGCCGTGAGCTCCCCGAGCAGGACGGCCCCCGCCGTCCCGCAGAACTGCAGGACGTGGCGGCGCCGGTCCAGCGAGAGGTCCAGGGCCGAGGACAGGAACCTCAGCTCCATCCGGCTCACGGCTCCTCCTCGCGTTCGTAGAACTCCTCGGCGAGGCCGCGGGCGGCCGTGGCGAGCAGGCCCCCGGCGATCTCCTCGGCCTTGGCGAAGCTGTCCGTCCCGAAGGCGAACTCCGTGTCCCCGGGCTTCTGGGGCGGGAAGTAGAAGGTCCGGGAGGGGACCAGGAGGGCATAGGAGGCGTGGGCCACGTCCAGGACGCGGTAGGCCACGATCAGGGTGCCGCGGCGCGTGGTCAGGGCCTTGGGGTCCCTCAGCTGGTAGAGCTTGACCTCTCCGAGCAGGAGGTAATCCGCCTTCAGGGCGGCGCCGAGGCGGGGCCAGTCCGGAGACTCGGTGCGGCCCCGGGGCATCAGGCGCTCCGCATCGCGGAAATCCAGGACCGCGGCGCCCTTGGGCAGGGGGGAGGAGCGCACGGCGCCGCTGGTGGCGTCGGCCAGGTCCCGGCCGAAGGTGGAATCGAACTCCCGGGCGGGACCCTGGGCGAAGGGGATGACGAGGAGGCGCTTGCCCTTCAGGTTGATGCGGGCGGGCAGGGTCTTGGAGCATCCCGCGAGGGGAAGGGCCAAGGCGAGGGTGAGCAGGGGCAGGAGGAGGGGCTTCAAGCGCGTGGCATCATAGTCAGGATGCGGGAGGCCAGCAAGCGACCAGCCCGGGCCTGGGCCTCGGGCGTGGCGGCCCCGATGTGGGAGGTGATCAGGACGTGGGGAAGATCCAGCAGGGGGTGGCCCGGCGGGGGAGGTTCCTGGGCGAGGACGTCCAGGGCCGCGGCGGCGGGGCGTCCGGCCTTCAGGGCCGCGGCCAGCGCGGCCTCGTCCACGATGCCGCCGCGGGCGCAGTTGATCAGCCAGGAGCCGGGCTTCATCCGGGCCAGGGCGGCGGCGTCCATCCGGTTGCGGGTCCCGGGCGTGAGCGGCACATGGAGGCTGAGGGCGTCGGAGCGCTCCAGCAGGGCCTCGAAGGAGACCGGCTCCACGCCCCTCGTCTTCAGCTCGGCGTCGGCGACCCCGGGGTCGTGGGCGAGGAGGCGCATCCCGAACGCCGCGGCCCGGGAGGCCACCTCACGTCCGACATGGCCGAACCCCAGCAGGCCCAGGGTCCTGCCGGCCAGCTCCACGCGGGGCGGACGGCAGGACAGCTGCAGGAGGAAGCCCAGGACCAGTTCGGCCACGGCGGGCGCCACGGCCTCGGGCGTGGACAGGACGGCGACGCCCCGCTTCCGGCAGGCTTCCAGGTCCACCTGGTCCAGGCCGGAGCCGGGGCGGCCGACGGCCTTGAGGACGGGCATCCGCTCCAGCAGGGCCTGGTCGACCTGGAAGGCGCTGCGGACGACCAGGACCTCGGCTTGGGCTAGCTGGGCGGGGGCGGGGGAGCGGGTCTCGGTCACCTCGCACCTCGTCCTCAGCAGGGCCAGGCCTTCCGGGTGGAGACCTCCTACGACGAGCACCCTCATGAGTGGCTCCGCTTCTCCCTCCAGGCGAGGACGGCGACGATGGCGACCGGGAGGAGACCCATGCCCAGGCCGGCGAGGAGGCTCTGCCAGAACCCGAGGCCGAAGGCGAGCCAAAGCAGGGTGCCGAGGCCGGTGAGGATGGGGGTGAGGGCGTAGAACATCTGGGGGAGGCTCATGGCGACGGAGGGGATGCTAGCAGAAAACCCTGGCGGATCCGCCCTCGCTGGAGACAATGGCGCGTGCACCTGTCGGGGTGTAGCGC
>JAHFOU010000165.1 GCA_023261525.1 Planctomycetota bacterium
CACCGTCCAGATCCTGAGTCGGATCTCGGACTGGCTGGGCGTCCTGGCCAGCCCGGCCCGTTGGGGCTTCTGGATCCTCGCCGCGGCAGGTGCAGGAGCCCTGCTCTCCGCCCGGAGCCTTTTCCGGCTGTCTCCGGAGGCCCCTCCCCGCCTGTCCTCCGATGCGAACCCCGAGACCCTGGCCCGGGGCAAGAGGGTCGCCGACCTCTCCCTGGTCCTCCTGAACCTCCTCTTCCTGTTCCATAACGTGACCGACATCGCCTACCTCTGGATGGGCCGTAGCCTGCCGGCCGGGGACAACTATCCGGAATTCTCCCACTTCGCCCGCGAAGGCTCCTACCTCCTGATGTTCGTGGTGGCCCTGGCCGCCGTGGTGCTCTGCCTGTTCTTCCGTCTGGGCACCGCCCAGGCTTCCTCACCGGCCTCCCGCCGCCTGGCCCTGGCCTGGATCGCCCAGAACCTCCTGGTGACCGCCTCGGCGGGAAGACGCCTGGCCTTCCATGTGGAGGCCTTCGGTCTCAGCCGCCTGCGCGTCTACTCCTGGCTCTGGCTGGCCCTGGTCTCGGTGGGCTTCCTGCTCCTGGCCGCCAAGATTCTGCGCGAGCAACCCTTCCGCCTGCTGGTGCGCCGCAACGCCCTGGCGGCGGCGGCCACCCTCTACCTCTGTGCCTTCCTCCCGGTGGATGCCCTGACCGCCGCCTGGAACGTGGACCTGAGGATGCACGGGGCCTCCGCCGTACTCGACGACGACTACCTCTGGTCCCTGGACGACCAGGCCGTCCCCTTCCTCCTGCCCCTGCGCCACGATACGGATCCCGAGGTGAGGCGGCGGGCCGAGGAAGCCGCCCGGACGCGCCGCGGGGAGATCGAGGCCCGTCTTGCCGGAGGGTGGAGGTCCTGGACCCTCACGGGGCAGTGGGTGCAGCGGAGCCTCAAGGAGGACGGGGTCCGGATGCCCGCCCCTGAGCCCGCTTCGGAGAGCCGGGAAATCCGGCGGTGAACCGGGACCTGGCCAGGATCCGCCTCCTCCTCGCCCTGGTCGCCTTTGGGCTCTTCGTCTCCGGCGTCACGGTCTGGCCGGCCCTCGCGGAATTGCACTGGTTCGCCAGCCTGACAACGGGCCTGCCGATCCTCCACGCCTGGCTCCTGCGCTGCCTCACCGGGCTGGAGGAGACCGGGAAGGCCTATCCCTTCCTGCTCTATGCGGGCGACTGGCTGGCCTTCGCCCATCTCATGCTCGCCGTGCTCTTCCTGGGTGCCATCAAGGACCCCGTGCGCAACCGTTGGGTCGTGGAGTTCGGCCTGATCTCCTGCGCCGCAATCCTTCCCCTTGCCCTGATCTGCGGCCCCCTGCGCGGCATCCCCGGGTACTGGCAGATGATCGACTGCAGCTTCGCCATCGCCGCCGGCCTGCCGCTCTGGCTGGCCCGGCAGGGGATCCGGAAGCTGGAGAAGGCCTCTACCCCAACTGCCTGAGGATCTCCCGGCAGAAGGCCGGCAGGTCGTCGGGCTTGCGGGCGGTGACGAGCTTTCCGTCCACCTGGACCTCGCGGTCCACCCAGGCCGCCCCGGCCGCCTCGACGTCGTCCTTGATGGCCGAGAAGCAGGTGACGGTCTTCCCCTTCAGGATCCCGGCCGAAACCAGGACCCAGCCGGCGTGGCAGATGGCCCCCACGACCTTGCCCTGCTTGTGGCAGTCCCGGACCAGGTCAGTGACGGCCTTGTGCCGCCTCAGGTAGTCCGGGGCCCAGCCGCCGGGGATGATGAGGCCGTCGAGATCCTTGGCCGAGATCTCCGCCGCCGTGGCCTCCACCGTGATCGGATAGCCGAACTTGCCCTTGTACGAGGGCGCCGAGCCCGTGCCGATGACCAGGACCCGGTGCCCGGCCTCGCGGAGGCGGTACAGGGGGTACCAGACCTCCATGTCCTGGTAGTCCTGCTCCACCAGCATGCCGACAGTCTTGGACATTCAGTCCTCCTTGCAGTCCGAGGGGTCGCTGGTCTCCTGGCCGAAGGTCAGGGTCCGGCCGTCCGGATCCTTCATGTGGAATTCCCGCATCTGGTAGACCGTCACGTACAGCTCCGAGGTCTCATGCCCGCGCGAACGCAGACGGACATGAAGCGCCTTCACGTCGTCCGGCTTGAAATAGTAGACGGTGTGGTTGTTCTCGACGCCCGTCATGCCGGCGACTTCGGTGTAGAGCATGAGCTGGTCACGATCCCCCCTGCCGAGGCAGGCCCAGCTCTCCCCGAAGGTGTTCAGCAGCGGGATCCCCAGGTCGTCCCGGTAGAAGGCCAAGGTCCTGGCCATATCCTTCACCCGCAGCATGGGGATGGGGCCATCCGTCCTCATCAAACCTTCCCATCCGGTGCCGACCGAAGACGAGAGACCCATGCATGCATCACCCATGGCGCCAGCGACAAGGCGAGTAGGACGATCCCTACGAACACATCAACCACCAACCCGAACAAGTCCCAACGTCCCGATTCATTAACGGGAGATGGTCGCAGGAAAACCCGAAAGCACTCCAAAGGCCAGCCGTATTGGGTTCGCGAATCCCCGCTCCAGAGTTCCGCAAGAGGATTCCCTAAGTCCCTGAACCCGGGATGAAACACGGGCTGACGGTTCTTCCAGCAGATTAGGCAGGAGACAGCTACTGCCAAGACCGCAGAGACGACACTCCAAAATGAGACAGGACGCCGAGGCCGTGCAGACTCCACCGTCATCTCCTCGCGATCTTCGCCGCCAGGTACCCCGCCCCGAAGCCGTTGTCGATGTTCACCACCGCCACGCCCGCCGCGCAGGAGTTCATCATGGTCAGCAGGGCCGAGAGCCCCCCGAAGCTGGCCCCGTAACCCACCGAGGTCGGCACCGCGATGAGGGGCGCGCCGGTCAGGCCGCCGACCACCGAGGGCAGGGCCCCCTCCATCCCGGCCGCCACCACCAGCGCGTCCGCCTTGCGGATGCCCGGCATGCGGGCCAGCAGGCGGTGCAGGCCCGCCACCCCCACATCGTAGTGAGGATCCACCCGGCACCCCATCAGCTCGGCCGTCAGGCGGGCCTCCTCGGCCACCGGGATGTCGGAAGTCCCCGCGCACAGCACGGCCACGAGGCCCCGCTTCTTCAGCGGAGGCCTTCCCTCCAAGGTCACGGCCCGGGCCCGGACATGGTGCTCGGCCTTGGGCAGGGCCAGGAGCAGGGCCGCGGCGGCCAGGGGCTCCAGGCGGGTGGCCAGGAGGGCGTGGCCGCGACGGGCCACGGCCTGGCCGATGCGGGCCACCTGCTGGGGCGTCTTGCCGGGCCCATAGATGACCTCGGGCGAGCCCGTCCTCAGCTCCCGGTGATGGTCGACCTTGGCGAAGCCCAGGTCCTCGAAAGGAAGCTGGCGCAGGGCGTCCAGGGCGGCTCCCACCGGGGTCTTCCCGGCCTTGACCGAGGCCAGGAGCTTCCTGAGCTGGTCCGGTCTCACTTGACCGCTTTCGCGGCCTTGGCCGTATAGCGTCGCCCGGCCAGGGGGCCTTCCACGCGGGCGAAGGCGTCGACGCCCAGGTCGGAGGCGCCCTGGCGCTCCAGCAGGATCGCGCCCAGGCCCGCCACCATGGCCGCGTTGTCCGTGCAGAGCACGGGCGCCGGGCACACGAAGCCCAGCCCCGCGGCCTCGGCGGCCGACTGCATGCGCGCACGGAGTCTGCGGTTGCAGGCCACCCCCCCCGAGAGGCGCACCGAGGCGGCGCCCAGGCCCCGGGCCGCCCGCATCGTGCGGTCCACCAGGGTCTCCACCACCGTCTCCTGGAAGGAGGCCGCCACGTCCGCCTTCTCCTGGGGCGTGAGCGTCATCTCGTCCCGGCCCCGGGTGCCCTTGCACCGGTACAGGACCGCCGTCTTGAGCCCGCTGAAGGAGAAGTCATAGTCCCCCGGCCCCTCTCCCCGCGGGAAGGCCTCGGCCTTGGGATTCCCCGTGGCCGACAGCTTGTCGATCTCCGGCCCCCCCGGGTAGCCCAGGCCCAGGACCTTGGCGGCCTTGTCGAAGGCCTCGCCCGCCGCGTCGTCCACGGTGCGGCCCACGGCCTCGTCCTCGCCCGGCCGGCGGGAGAGGTAGACGGCCGTGTGCCCCCCCGAGGCCAGCAGGGTGACGGCGGGATACGGCGAGGCCGGATCGGCCATGTGGGCGGCATAGAGGTGGGCGGCCAGGTGGTTGACGGCCACGAAGGGCTTGCCCTCGGCCCAGGCCAGGGCCTTGGCGGCCGTCAGGCCGACCAGGAGGGAGCCGACCAGGCCCGGGGCCTGGGTGGCGGCGATGGCGTCGACATCCTTCAGCGTGAGCCCTGCCTGCTTCAGGGCTGTCTCCACCGCCGGCAGGAGGGCGGCGCTATGGGCCCGGCAGGCGATCTCCGGCACGATGCCCCCGTAGACCCGGTGCAGGGCCGTCTGGCTGGCCACGGTGTTGGAGAGGACCTTGAGGCCCCCCTCCACCAGCGCGGCCGAGGTCTCGTCGCAGGAGGTCTCGATGCCGAGGACGATCATTGGGGAAGGATTATACCAGTCTCTTGAGCGGCTTCAGGGTGAGGGCCAGGACCCCGCCCAGCGTGCCGCCCAATCCCGCCATCGTGAAGAGGGCTCCCGGCGACACGCCCTGGCCGCAAAGCCACCCGGTCAGGGCCGAGGAGAGCGCCGTGACGCCCAGCACCGTGAGGTTGACCAGGGCGAAGACCTGGCCCAGGCGCTCGCGCGGCACATGGGCCTGGAGCATGGCCGGACGGGCCAGCAGGATCATGGGCACGGGCAGGGCATGGACGAAGAGGACCCCCAGGAGCAGGGGGAAGGAGCCGGTCCGCGCCGCCGGGGCGAAGGGCAGGAAGGTCAGCCCGTCCAGGAGGACGCCGACGCCCAGCAGGATCCAGCGCGGGCGCCCCCCTTCGAAGGCCTTGAGCAGGAGGGTGCCGGCGATGAGCCCGGAGGCGAAGACCGAGAGGTAGACGGCATAGAGGGCCTCCGGACCCAGGCCCAGGAGCCCCCCCCCGGCGGCGGCCACCTCGCGCACCAGGAAGACCGAGCCGACCAGAGCAGGCCCCATGAGCAGGAGGTTGTTGAAGGCGGTCATGAAGAGCAGGGCCAGCAGATCCCCGCGCGAGAAGGCGTAGCGCAGGGCCCCGGCCACGTCCATGCGGGCGGCCTGCGGACCGTCAAGGCGGACCGGGGTGCGGATGGCCGCGATGCAGGCGAAGGAGGCCAGGAAGGTCCCCGCGTCCCAGAGGAAGGCCTCGACCGGGGGACGCGCGGCCAGAAGGACGGCCCCCAGCAGGGGCCCCACCAGGTGGGCGGCGTACTGGGAGATCCCCACCGCGGCGTTGGCCTTGAGCAGGTCCGTCACCTCCGCCAGCTCGGGCAGGAAGGCGTCCCGGGCGGGGTTGAAGAACAGGGTCCCGACGGTGAGGAGGAAGGCGGCGGCGCCGACGGGGAAGGCGGCGGCAGGCCGCTCGGGCGCCAGCCAGCCGGCCCGGTCGGAGGCGTAGAGCAGGACCAGCACCGCGACGCGCAGGAGGTCCGCCCCCATCATCACCCGGCGCCGGTCCCAGCGGTCCACCAGGACCCCGGCCCAGAGCCCCAGGAGGATGTAGGGGAGGTTCTCGCAGACGGATACCAAGCCCACCGAGGCCTGGTTCCCGCCGGAGACCTTGAACGCGTAGTTAAGCAGGACGGCCA
>JAHFOU010000166.1 GCA_023261525.1 Planctomycetota bacterium
GGGCGAGAACAGCCGGATCGTCTCCCAACGCGTTTCCCATAAGCTGAAGGAGATCGGCAAGGGCCTGCCTGAAGGGGTCGAGATCAAGCCCCTCTACGACCGGACGGCCCTGGTGGACGCCACCCTCGCCACCGTCCGCAAGAACCTCTTCGAGGGCGCCATCCTCGTCGTCGCGGTCCTCCTCCTGATGCTGGGCAACATCCGCGCCGCCCTCATCACCGCCATGGCCATCCCCCTCTCCATGCTCTTTGCGGTCACGGGCATGGTCCGCTTCAAGATGAGCGGGAACCTCATGAGCCTGGGGGCCATCGACTTCGGGCTCATCGTGGACGGGGCCGTCATCATCGTGGAGAACTGCGTCCGCCGTCTCGCCGAGCGTCAGCACGAGCTGGGGCGCCTGCTGTCCCTGCGCGAGCGCCTGGACCTGGTCCGGGAGGCCTCCCGGCAGGTGCTGAGGACCAGCCTCTTCGGGGTGACCATCATCGCGGTGGTCTACCTGCCCATCCTGACCCTGACCGGGATCGAGGGGAAGATGTTCGGGCCCATGGCGGCGACCGTGATCCTGGCCCTGCTTGGGGCCTCGGTCCTCTCCCTTACCACGGTCCCGGCCCTCTGCGCCCTGGTCCTGAGCGGGAAGATCCGGGAGGAGGAGGTCTTCGTGGTTCGCTGGAGCAAGGCTCTCTACCGCCCTGTATTGGAGAAGGTCCTGGCCCGCCGCGGCCTGGTGATCACCTGCACCCTGGTCCTGCTGGCGGGCTCGGGCTGGCTTGCCACCCGTCTCGGGAGCGAGTTCGTGCCGTCCCTCGACGAGGGCGACATCACCGGTCAGGCCATGCGCATCCCGTCCACGGGCATCGACCAGTCGGTCTCCATGCAGAAGGCGGTGGAGAAGGCCGCCAAGGAGATCCCCGAGGTGGCCTACGTCTTCAGCAAGATCGGCACCTCGGAGGTGGCCACCGATCCGATGCCGCCCTGCGTGGCGGATACCTACTTCATGCTCAAGCCCCGGGAGCAGTGGCCCGATCCGCACAAGCCCAAGGCCGAGGTCATCGCCGCCCTGGAGCAAAGGCTGTCCGACGTCCCAGGGAACGCCTACGAGTTCACCCAGCCCATCCAGATGCGCTTCAACGAGCTGATCGCGGGCATCAAGGGGGACGTGGCGGTGAAGGTCTTCGGGGACGACATGGAGGTCCTCTTGGACTACGCCCAGAAGATCGCGGCCGTATTCAAGACGATCCCCGGCGCCCACGACATCAAGGTGGAGCAGGTGACCGGGCTCCCGGTGCTCTCCATCGAGGTGGACCGGATCGCGGCCGCCCGATACGGGCTCAACCTGGCGGACGTCCAGGAGGTCGTGGAGATCGCCCTGGGCGGCAAGGTCGCTGGCGAGATCATCGAGGGGGACCGCCGCTTCGACCTCGTGGTCCGCCTGCCGGACGCCCTCCGCGGGGACCTGGAGCGGATCCGCTCCCTGCCCGTCCGTCTGCCCGAGGAGGCGGGGGAAGGTCGTCCCGAGGTGGCTTCCCTGGCCCTGGGGGATCCGACCCTGCAAGCGACCCGGGCCCAGTCCATCCCGCTCTCCACCGTGGCAAAGATCTCCATCACGGAAGGCCCCAACCAGGTCAGCCGGGAGAACGGCAAACGGCGCATCGTGGTGCAGGCCAACGTCCGGGGGCGGGACCTCGGGTCCTTCGTGGCCGAGGCCCAGCAGAACGTCGACGAGAAGCTCGGGCGCATCAAGGAGGGCTACTGGCTGGGCTGGGGCGGGCAATTCGAGAACCTGATGGCGGCCCGGGAGCGCCTGACGGTGGTGGTGCCCCTGGCCCTGCTCCTTATCTTCATGCTGCTCTACGCCACCTTCGGGTCCTTCCGGGACGCCCTGCTGGTCTTCAGCGGGGTGCCCCTGGCGTTGACCGGAGGCATCGCCGCCCTCTGGCTGCGCGGCATCCCTTTCTCCATCTCGGCGGCGGTGGGCTTCATCGCGCTCTCCGGCGTGGCCGTCCTGAACGGCCTCGTCATGATCACCTTCATCCGCGACCTCCAGCACCGGGGTAAGCCGGCCAGGGAGGCCGTGTTGGAAGGTTGCCTCCTGCGGTTGCGCCCCGTCCTGATGACCGCCCTGGTGGCCGCCCTGGGCTTCATCCCGATGGCCTTGGCCACCGGCAGAGGCGCCGAAGTGCAGAGGCCCCTGGCTACCGTCGTCATCGGGGGGCTGATCTCCTCGACCTTGCTGACCCTATTGGTGCTGCCGGTGCTCTGCGAGAGGTTCCATACGAAGAGAGTCCGTCGGGACGGGGAGGACCATCCTCCGACGCCCGAATGAGCTTCTGAAGAAGGGGGCTTCACGGCAAACTGGAGAGCAGGCAACCTCATGCGCTTCAAGATTCACGGGATGGATTGCGCGGAGGAGGTGGCCGTCCTCCGGCGCGAGGTCGGGCCCCTCGTCGGCGGGGAGGCTCTCCTCTCGTTCGACATCCTGAACGGGAAGATGACGGTCGCCCCCGGCTCGACGGAGGTTTCCGCGGACGCCGTGGTGCGTGCCGTGGCCCGGACGGGGATGCGCGCCGAACTCTGGCAGGAATCCAAGGGCGCCCCGCCCGAAGGGGCGTTCTGGGCTCGCCGGGGGCGAGGCATCCTGACCGTCACGAGCGGCCTCGCCTCGCTCGGCGGGTTCCTCACGCATGCCTGGCTGGCCGGAGGATTCCAGGCCGCGCTGGGCTCCGAAGGCATGGGCCTCGGCCACCAGGTCCCCCTTCCCGCGAAAGCCCTCTACGGGATCGGGGTGCTCTCGGGCGTCTGGCATGTCCTGCCTAAGGCCTGGTTCGCGGCCAAGCGTCTCAGGCCCGACATGAACATCCTGATGTCCATCGCGATCATGGGGGCGATCGGGATCAACGAGTTGTTCGAGGCGTCGACGGTGTCCTTCCTCTTCGCCCTGTCCCTGACGCTGGAGTCCTGGAGCCTGGGCCGGGCCCGGAGGGCCGTCGCCGCCCTCATGGACCTGGCCTCGCCCACGGCCCGGCTCCTGGGGAAGGACGGGAGCGAGCGGGAAGTCCCTCCCGAGGAGGTGCCCGTGGGATCGGCCTTCGTCGTGAGGCCCGGGGAGAGGATCCCCCTGGACGGGCGCATCCTGAGGGGATCCAGCGAGGTCAACCAGGCCCCGATCACGGGGGAGAGCCTCCCCGTCCCCAGGAATCCCGGGGATCCCGTGTTCGCGGGGACCGTCAACGGGGATGGCGCCCTTGAGGTCGAATGCACCAAGCCCGCCGGCGACACGACCCTGGCCCACATCATCCACATGGTCGGGGAGGCCCAGGGCCGCCGCGCGCCCTCGGAGCAGTGGGTCGAGAGGTTCGCCCGCATCTACACCCCGGCTGTCTTCGGGTGCGCGCTGGCACTCCTCCTCATCCCGCCGCTCCTCCTGGGAGGGGCCTGGGGGGCCTGGACCTACAGGGCCTTGGTCCTCCTGGTCATCGGGTGCCCCTGCGCCCTGGTCATCTCCACGCCGGTGAGCATCGTGGCGGCGCTCGCCGCGGCCGCCCGGGGCGGGGTCCTCGTCAAGGGAGGCGTGCACCTGGAAACCCCTGCGAGGCTGAAAGCCATCGCCTTCGACAAGACCGGGACCCTGACAGAGGGAAAGCCCGCCGTCGTCGAGGTCGTCTCCCTGGGCGGACATGACGAGCGGGAACTCCTGGAGCGCGCCGCCGCCATGGAGGCCCGCAGCGGACACCCGATCGGCCGGGCCATCCTGGCCTATGCCTCGGCGCATGGGGTCTCTCCCAGGCCCGCCGAGGACTTCCGGATCCTCCAAGGGAAGGGCGCCACGGCGGTGTTCAACGGGAAGCGGCACTGGCTGGGATCCCACCGCTACCTGGAGGAATTGGGGCAGGAGACTCCGGAGGTCCACGAGCGGCTCGAGGCCATGTCCCAGGCGGGACGCACGGTCGTCGTCATCGGGGACGACACCCATGTCTGCGGCCTCATCGCGATCGCCGATGCCGTGCGCCCGGTCGCCGCGGGGATGATCCGCTCCCTCAGGGATTCCGGCGTCCATGTCGTCATGCTGACGGGGGACAACGCCGGGACGGCCAGGGCCATCGCCCAGGAGACGGGGGTGGACGAAGTCCATGCCGAGCTCCTCCCCTCGGACAAGGTGGGGGTGATCGAGTCCCTCGTTGCGAAGTTCGGTCAGGTGGCCATGGTGGGAGACGGGATCAACGACGCCCCGGCGATGGGCCGGGCGACGCTGGGGATCGCCATGGGGGCTGCCGGGAGCGATGCGGCGATCGAGACGGCGGACGTCGCCCTGATGGCGGACGACCTTTCCAGACTGCCCTGGCTCATCCGGCATTCCCGCCGGACGCTCCGCGTCATCCGCCAGAACATCGTCTTCTCGTTGGCCGTGAAGGCCGTCTTCGTGGTGTTGACCCTGGCGGGACACGCTTCCCTCTGGTCCGCGATCGCAGCGGACATGGGGGCTTCCCTGCTGGTCATCCTGAACGGGCTCCGGCTGCTTCGGCCGGTCAGTTGAGGTTCAGCCGGAATCCTGCAGGGATGTAGCTGAGGGGGCCCTTGCATTGGAATTGAAGAGTCATCCCCTCCGGAACGTCCTGCCTTATGGAGCAACCTTGACTAACCCTTCGAGAAGGGGAGAATGAAGGGAGCCATGGACCTGATGCGGAAGGTTTCGGGCATCCTCGCGGCGGTGGCCGTCCTCAGCGCCACGGCCGTACCGATTACCGTATCAGCCTGCCCCGCCCCGACCGCCAAGGCCAAGTCCTGCTGTTGCTCGAAACCCTCGCCGGGCGCGGAGCGCGGGTGCCACTGCCCCAAGCCCGCGGGAGGACTTCCCGGGGATCCCTGCGTCGTCCAGAAGGACACGCCGACCGCCGCGCTCCCCTCCGCGACCGCGCCTGTCGTCGAGCAGGCCGTCCTCCTCTTCATCCTGCCGGCCTCGCCCGAACTGGGGACGGAGCTGTCCTCGGCGACCCATCCGGCCCCCCGGATCCAGCCCGGCTGGGATCCCGGCAATTTCGGCCTGACTGTCCCGCTCCGCATCTAGCACCCTCCCCAAGACGCGCGTCGTGGCGCCCTTCTAGGGGGAGTGTTCTCATTCCCTTTCTTGGCGGGCGCCTCGACGGATGCACTCCGCAGCCAGAGGCGAAACCCCGTTTACGAAAGGGAGGAATAGACCATGGAAACCAGAATGCAACCCCGGTGGCTCCTGGGAGCCTTGACCGTGATCCTCGTGGCCGGCGTGGGCGGAGGCATCGCCCTTGCCCATGACCACGACGATGAAGGGGGAAAACACGAAGAGAAGGAGAAGAAGACCCTGCCCGTAGGTCTCTACCCCCTGGAGACCTGTCCCCTCTCGGGCAAGAAGATGAACGCCGAGGGCGACCCCGTGGTCTACAACCACAAGGGCCGGGAGCTGAGGTTCTCGTCCAAGGACTGCATCCAGGCCTTCATTAAGGACACCGAGGGCAGCCTCGCCAAGATCGACGCCGCCATCATCGCCCAGCAGCTTCCGACCTATCCGCTGACCACCTGCCCGGTCTCCGGCGACGAGCTGGGCGGCAAGATGGGCGATCCCATCAACAAGGTCTACCAGAACCGCCTCGTCCGCTTCTGCTGCCCGGACTGCCTCAAGGACTTCGAGAAGGACCCGGCCAAGTTCCTGGCCAAGATCGATGCCGCCA
>JAHFOU010000167.1 GCA_023261525.1 Planctomycetota bacterium
GTTCTCGGAGGCCCTGCACGAGCTGGAACGGGAAGGCGCACGGGACCCCGGGACCCTGGGCTGGCAGGCCCGCGCCTGCCTGGGCCTGGAGCGCCCGCATCCCGCCGCCGTCCTGCTGAAGGAGGCCCTTGCCCAGGCCCCGCACACCCCGGCCCTGGAAATCCTCCTGGCCCGGGCCCTCGCGCTGGAGGATCACCTGGAGGAGGCCTACCAGGCCCTGGACCGGGCCGAAGGGCTGGCGCCGGCCGACCTCTCGGTCCCCCTGCTGAGGGCCATCCTGCTCCTGGGCGAGGGGAAGGATCTTCCCCGGGCCCTGGCGATGTCGGAACGGGTCTTTGCCGCGGCCCCCGACCGGGCGGATGCCCAAGCCGTCTATGGCTGGGCCCTCCTGGCCTCCGGTCGTCCTGCCGAGGCCATTCCCGTCCTCCAGACGGCGGCCGGATCGGGGAAGGACCCGGACTCCTCCCTGAGGCTTGCCGAAGCCCTGACCCAGGCCGGCCGTGTCGAGGAAGCCAAGGCCGTCCTCGCGCCCCTGGCCGAGCACCGCGGTGACCTGGGTCGCAAGGCCCGTGAGATGGCGGAGGCCCTGCCGCCGCCCGCGGAGCCCGCCAAGTGACGGATCCGGTCCCTGCGCCCGCTCCCGCGGTCGTCCCTCCTGCCGTGCCCGCGCCGGCTCCCATCACCTATGAGGACTTTTCCAAGCTGGACCTGAGGGTCGCTGAGATCCTGGAGGCCTCCTTCCACCCCAAGGCCGACCGTCTGCTGGTGCTGAAGGTGAAGCTCGGCGAGCAGGTCCGTCAGGTGGTGGCGGGGATCCGGGCCTCCTACGATCCGGCCACCCTGGCCGGCCGTCGCGTGATCCTGGTGGCCAACCTGGCCCCGGCCGTGATCCGGGGGGTGGAGAGCCAGGGCATGCTGCTGGCGGCCGACCTGGAGGGGAAGGCCGTGCTCCTCGCCCCCGACCGGGAAGTCCCGTCGGGCGCCAAGGTCAAGTAGACCTCAACGAACTAGAGCGATTCCTTCAGGAGTTCTTCGCCGCGCTTGCGCGCCAAGCGGTGGACCAGGAGGAACACGTCCATCAGGTCCAGCTCGAAGCGGGGGTCGTCCGCGTAATCCACCAGGCAGTTGATCAGTTCCTTCACATCCGCGTAGTCGATCGCGTAGACCTGCTCGCCTTTCCGGAATTCAAGACGCTTCATGTTTCCTCGCGTGGCGCTCCAAGTCCTTGATGCCGCCCGCCTTGGAGACGGGACGAAGCTCGATATCGGCCACGGGGGCCGCATCGCTTGAGGGGATTTGTGCGGCGCGCCGGGAAAAAACCGGCGGGAACGGTCTACGAAGGTGGCGGGAGCGGAGGGAAGAGCATATGGGCGATGGTCAGGTAAACCAGGCACCCGAACATGTCATTGAACATGGTGACGAAGGGGCCGCAGGCGGTGGCGGGGTCGAAGTGGAAGCGGTGCATGGCCAGGGGCTCGATGGTGCCGACCAGGGAGGTGGCGATGGTGGCCGAGACCATGGCCAGGAAGACGGCCAGGCAGATCCTGTAGACCTGGGGATCTCCCCAGTGGAGCCCCAGGGCGGTAAGGCCGGCCAGGATCCCGCAGACCACGCCCAGGAAGATGCCCAGCTTCATCTCCCCGAAGATGATGCGGGCGGTGTGCTTGGGCTTGAGCTTGCCCATGCCCAGGCCCCGGATGACCATGGTGGTGGCCTGGAGGCCCACGTTGCCGCCCGTAGCCATGATGGCGGGCATGAAGGCCGACAGCACCGCGTTCTGCTCCAGGGTCTTGCGGAAGACCTTGGTGATCACCAGCGCGATGAAGAGCTCCCCGGCCAGGGTCAGCAGGAGCCAGGGCATGCGCAGGCGGATCCGCAGGGACGTGGGCGTGTGGAGGGGATCCACCATCTTGGAGCCCACGATGGACTGGAGGTCCTCGTTGGCCTCCTGTTCCATGGCGCCCAGCAGGGCGTCCTCGGTCACCACGCCCATCAGTCCCCCGTCGGCGCTCAGGACGGCGATGGACTGGGCCTCGTCCTTGGCCAGGATGTGGAAGAGCTCCTCCTGGTCCTTCCCGGGCCCGGCCGTGGGGGGGTCGGGGCGCATGACCTCGGTGATGGGCTTCGAGGGCTCGGCCGCGGCCAGGGCATGGAACTGGCACCAGCCGAGGAGCTTCCCGTCCGGCGAGGTGACATAGACGGAGGTCTGGCGGCGGTCCTTGAATTCCCCCACGCGCTTGAGGGTCTCGGCCACGGTGGCGCCGTCCCGGACGGAAAGGACCTCCGGGGTCATGATGCCGCCCGCCGTGTGGGGGGCGTGGGTGAGCAGGCTCTGGACACGGTTGGCGTTGCTCAGGTGCTTCAGGATGAAGGCCTGCTCCTCGGGCGTCAGGCGCTGGAGGACGTCCGCGCAGCGCGAGGTGGGCACGAAGCTGAGGATCCTGGCGGCGGCGTCCGGCGCCACGCGGCGCAGGGTGGCCGCCAGGGAGGCCAGCCCCATGTGGCGGGTGACCTCGGCGGCCCGGGGGGGCTGGAGGGCCGTCAGGCAGTGCCCGCGCACCTTGGGGGAGGCGTCGTCCAGGAGATCGGCCAGTTCCCGCGGGGTCATGCGCGAGAGCATCTGGGAGACCTTGGCATCCATGCCGCCGGGGGAATCCAGGCGCTCCAGGATCTCCTCGGGGCTGAAGGCGGCGATCACGTCCTCGGGTCGTTCGGCCTCCACGACCCTCGAGAGGACCTCGGGCGTGGAGAGGGCCTCCACGATGGCGGCCAGGGCCGCCAAGTAGCGCTCGGAGTGCTTCTTGGGCGTCAGGAAGAGGGTGACGACCTGGACCGGGGCCCCGTCGGGCGCAGGGAGGTCGGGGATGCCGCCCGGACAGGTGACCAGCGCGATGGTCAGCTCGGAGATCTTCTCCGTGCGCAGATGGTAGACCACCATGCCCTTGCCCATGGGGAGGGGTTCGGCGTGCTTGCGTTTCCCGAGGGTCTCGAGGATCTCCTGGGCCGGCAGGGCGGCCCCGGTGGCACGGACGCGCTCGCCCAGCTCCTGCAGGAGGGTCTGGCTCTGGGCCGAAGGGTGGCGGCAGAGGATGAGTTCGGGGCGAAGCAACTCGTCGATCCGCACGAGATCCTCCGCGAGGGACGCGGGATCATATGCGCGTCCGGCCCCCGGCCGCAACGCCCGGGTCAGGGTTTCGGCGGAACTTTCCCGGGGTCGAAGTCCTGGACCGGATAGGGTGCCACCCCGCGCGAGGCCCGGGTGAGGAAGAGGAGGGCGAAGGCGGTGGTGGCCCTGGGGTCCTCGGTGCTGGTCCACCCTCCGTCCTTGCCCTGGTGTCCGACCAGGAATTCGGCTCCCTTCCGGTACCAGGGCTTTCCCCCGAGGGTCCCGGTCCGGGCGAAGGCGCCCAGCCTCTCCAGCGTATAGAGGTAGTAGTACTGGTGGCAGAGCCCGCCCCGCTCCGAGTACAGGGAGAAATTCCCGTCCATCCAGCGCAGGCCGGCCTTCACGGAGGCCCGGATCCTGAGGAGCAGGGGGTCCTCCTTGGCCAGGTGGTCGGCGCAGAGGAGGAGGCTGGCGACGCCGGCCGCCGTCATGGACTGGTAGGGCAGGGTCCTTTCCCCGGCCGCGCCGTAGTCCCATCCCGCCGGCCCCGGATCCTCCCCCTTGGGTCCGACCGGGGGCTGCTGGTCCTTCAGGAGAAAGGCGGCGGCCTGGCGCCAGGCCTTCTCGGGCACCTGGGCCCCGCAGTGGGAGGCGGCCTGGAGGCCCAGGAGGGCGACCTGGAGGGTGGAGTTGTTCTCGTCGGAGAGGGGGAGTCCCTGGGGATTCAGGCGGATGCCCCGGGGCCGCTCGGCGTATCCCCAGGAGCCTGAGGGCTTCTGCCAGGAGACGAGGGTGTCAGCGATCCGCTGGAGGGGCTTGAGGAAGTCGCGTTCCTTGGAGCCCTTCTCATGAAGGTCGGCCAGGAGCAGGGCCGTCAGGCCCGCTTCGTAGGGCGATTGGGAGACGGCCTCCTCCAGATGGGCATCCAGCTTCCCGAGCCAGGCCTGGACGGCGGGATGGTCGTGGGGAAGCCCGGCATGGAGCAGGGCGTGCAGGGCCAGGGGGAGGGGGCAGCCCGGGGTCTCCAGGCGGTCCAGCAGGCTTTGCCTGCCCGCGGTCACGGCCGTCTCGATCCTCTTCTGGAGGTCCTCCGGGAGCGGCGGGGCCTGCTCCTCCCCGAGGGCGGGGGACAGACAGACGCAGAGGAGCAGGAGGAGGGAGATCCTCACGCGCCCCTCAGTTGACGCGGTCGAGGTACTCCCCGGTCCGGGTGTCGACCTTGATCCGCTGGCCGTTCTCGATGAAAAGGGGGACCTTCACGGAGAGCCCCGTCTCCACCTTGGCCGCCTTGTAGACGTTGGTCACCGAGTTGCCCTTGGCCCCGGGCTCGGTGTCCGTCACCGTCAGGACCACCGAGGAGGGCAGGGTCACGGTGATGGGCTTCTCGTCATGGAAAGCCACCTGGACCTTGTCGTTGAGCTTCATGTAGTTCATCGCGTCGCCCAGGTCCTCCTTCTGCATGGTCACCTGCTCGAAGCTGGTGGTGTCCATGAAGACGAAGTGCTCGCCCTCGGGATAGAGGTATTCCATCTCCCGGCCGTCGAGGTGGGCGATCTCCAGGCGGTCGGAGGACGAGAAGCGCTGGGGGAAGGTGGCCCCGGTCTTCAGGTTCTTGAGCTTGGCGTGGATGACGGCCCGGAGGTTGCCGGGAGTGTGGTGGTTGTATTCCGTGATCAGGCAGAGGATGCCCTCGTGGATCACGACGCTGCCCTTGCGGATCTCGGTGGCGCTCAGATGCATAGGTCTCTCCTCCCGGTTTCGGGCCCGGGATTATAGGGAGGCCCCCCCCTATTTGAACAGGTCCTTGAGACGGTCCTTCACCAGGTCCTGGAGGGCGTCCTTGGCCAGCTCCTTGAGGATGGCGCTCATGTCCAGGTGGGGATGGGGGTCGTCGATGGTGCCGTCGGTGAGGATGCCGCCGCGCTCCATGGCGAGGGAGAGGCCCTTGTCCCAGCGCTCGTCGCCCGTCTTCAGGAGGTCCCCCGACAGGGTGGTCTTCTGCTCCAGGGTCTGGTCGAAGTCCACCCAGCCGTGGTTGAGGATCAGCCCCTGCTTGCCCTTGACCGTCGTCTCGTTCTCCAGGCGCTTCTCGCGGATCCGGAAGACCGAGTCGATGGTGTCGAACTTGAGGTCGCCCAGGCCCGGACGGTGGAGCACCTCCCCGAGCTTGGCCAGGAAGGGGGCGCCCTGGACCTCGCCGGAGCTGACGTGGAGCTTGCCGTCCTGGACCGTGTGGACGTTGTCACGGAGGGCCTCCCAGCTGGCGCCCCGGCCCTCCACCTTGAGGGGTTCCAGGGTGAGCTTGCCCGTGATGCCCTTGCCCCCGGCCAGCACGGGCAGGAAGTAGCGGGCCGTCTTCGGGAGCTCGATGTCCAGCCTCACGTCCTTGGCCTCGACCTCGGCCGTGAGCGGCGGGTTCTTCTGGGAGGCGTCCAGATCCACGACGATGCGCACCGGGCCCTCGTTCACGGTCGCCTTGTTTTCGGAGCGCAGATGGGAAGCCTGGAGCGTGGTCCGGGAGTCGAGTGCGGCCAGCTTGTTGCCCTTGTAGACGAGTTCCTTCAGCTGGAATACCACCTCCAGGTCGGCC
>JAHFOU010000168.1 GCA_023261525.1 Planctomycetota bacterium
ACGCCGCCAAGATCGTCCTCACCGGCTCCAAGCTGGAGCAGAAGGAATACCTCTGGCACACGCGCTGGCCGGGCGGGCTGCGCAGCCGCTCCCTCCAGGAGGTCATGGAGCAGGATCCGCCGGAGGCCATCCGCCAGGCGGTGCGCAAGATGCTTCCCAAGACCCGCATGGGCCGGGCGATGTACAAGAAGCTGAAGGTCTACGCCGGGCCCCAGCACCGTCACGGGGCGAACAACCCCGCGAAGTACGTCCTGCCCGACTAGGGCGCCGGCGCCTTCAGGTTTTCCAGGGTCCGTCGGGCCGCTTCCCGTACGCTGGGATCGCGGTCACTCAGGAGTTTCTCGATCGCCGGGATGGAATCCCGATCCTCCGCTTCCCCCAGGGTTTCGATGGCCGCCTTTCGCATGAAGGACTCCTTGTCCTGGAGAAGTGTCCGGATGGCGGCCGCGTAGGTCCTTGTCCCCATCTCCCGCAAGGTCCTCAGGGCGATGAAGCGAACATTCTCATCGGGGTCCGCCAGACAACCTTCGAAGAAAGGCGCTGTTGACGTGACGTTCTGACCTGCGAGAGAGTTGAGAAGCGCATGTCGGAGTGTTGGCGTTTTCTGGAACAGGGCCTCAATCTCTGTTTGGGAAGGGGACGTGCCTAGACCACGCACGAGCTCGTCGACGGCTTTGTAGTCAATGAGCTCGATGGTGATGCGATGTCGCCAGCCCCAAAAAGGGCCGTCGAGCCTTCGTTCATAATCACAAGGGGGGCCATCGGTGGTCCTGGGGCCAGGGAGCCTATTGGCGAGCCAACCTCCGACCACCATCATCCATTCCCCGAGGTCGTGGACCTCCTCGAGGTCTGGAGCATGGCGAAAGCAGAGGGGTAGCGGAGCAGGCGGAGACAGGTGGGTCTGGAGATTGAAGTTCTCGGCTAGGAACCCGTCAAGGGGGTCGAGGATCCCCTTGTATTGGTACTTTAGGAAATCCTCCCGCTTCCGGAAGCGGGAAGAGAAGTCGAAGGTTTGGGGAGCTTTCCCGATGAGTCGCCCGTCGAGCCAGATCTGGCCCCCGGGGGGATTCGTGTCCACCGTGAGGAGGACGGTCGGGGGGATCAGGTTGACCGCGATGACATAGGTGAGCGTCAGGGAGGCGGCAAGGACCAGCAGGGTGGACGCCCTCAGCCAGCGCGGCCAGCGGCGCCACAGGTTCACGGCCTGGAAGCTCGGCATGGCAGGCATCCGCGAGGCGCGTCCTACTCCCGGGGAGGGGTGGTCGTCCCTTCGCGGAGCTTCTCCAGCATTTCGTTCGTGGCGCGAACGTCCCCCTGGATCTTGAGGATCCCGGCCAAAAGCCCACGCTTCCTGAAAGAGGTCTCCTGCTGGAACAGCGCCCAGAGGCCGTCCTTCAGTCGCGTCGGACAAGCGGGCACCTGGTTCTGGAGGAAGGTCCCCGCCCCGATGTCCCAGAGCATGACGGCCTGGCGCTCCGTGGCGGCGCGGAAGGCCTCCAGGAATCCGTCCTGGGCCTCCGTCTTCGTAGAGAGGTCGACGCTGAATTCCCTGCCGAGGGTTCCCAGGTCCGGACCGTTCCCCGGAGGGCCCGCCTGGGATCCGAGGGCGTCCGCCCACTCGAGGAGCTTGCGGGCATATGGAGATCCCGTCGGCCCGGCTCCGGCGGAGGGCGGTGGGGCCTTCTCAGGTGGTTTCGACAGGCCGGCCTCCAGGGCCAGGCGCCGGCGGTCCTGCTCCGCGATTTCCTTGTTCAGGAGCTCGATGCGCTCCCGGGCGGACTGGAGCTCGGCGCGCAGGGCCTGAGTCTCCGGATCCTGGGCCGGAGGTGCCGCGGGCGGCGCGGGGACGGGCTGAACCGGGACGGAGGCGGGGGAGGAGAGGCGCCCGATCAGGAATCCCGCCGCGAGGCAGAGGACCGCGACCGCGACCGCGCGGCCGTTCACGCGAAGGCCCGGTCCACCGCCTCGCAGAGGAGATGGATGACGGCGATGTGGCATTCCTGGATGCGGGGGGTCTGGCGGCTGGGGACCTTCAGGGTCTCGTCGGCGAGCCCCCCCAAGGGCTCCCCGGGCTCCCCCGTGAGGGCCAGCACCGTGGCGCCGAGCTTGCGGGCCGCGCGGGCCGCTTCGAGGACGTTCTTCGAGCGGCCCGAGGTGGAGATGCAGACCAGGACGTCGCCCCCTCGGACCAGGGCCTCGACCTGGCGGGAGAAGACACGCTCGAAGCCCAGGTCGTTCCCGATGGAGGTGAGGGCGGAAGTGTCCGTCGTCAGCGCGACGGCCGGCAGGGCCCTGCGGGAGCGGTTCTCGTAGGTGCCCACCAGCTCCGCGGCCAGGTGCTGGGCGTCGGCGGCCGAGCCGCCGTTGCCGCAGGTGTAGATCCGGTGCTTGGTCTTCAGCGCACGGACCAGGAGGCGGCCCATGCGGACGATGCGGTCGGACTCCTTCCGGGCCAGGGCCTCCTTGAGACGGGCGCCTTCACGCAGGGCCTTGGCGACAAGGTCCTTCTTCATGCCGTCCTTCCCTTCGCCTTCATCCCCTTCATGGGCGGAGCGGCGTGGCCGCGGCGGCGGGCCTTGGCCTCGGGCAGGGCCTGGATGCGGGCGATGAGGCGGGAGGAGGAGGCGCCGTCGAGGAGGTTCACCAGGGCCACCCGGCCTCCCCAGGACTCCACCTCGCGGCGGCCCACCACCACGCCGCCGGCGTAGTCCGAGCCCTTGACCAGGACGTCGGGCCTCAGGGCCAGGACCAGGCTCCGCGGCGTCTCGGCGTCGAAGAGGACCACGTCGTCCACGCAGGCCAGGCCGGCCAATAGGGCGGCGCGCTCGCGCTCACAGACCAGGGGCCTCCCGGGGCCCTTGAGCCTGCGCACCGAGCGGTCGGAGTTGAGCCCCACGACCAGGCGGTCGCCCAGGGCGCGGGCCTGCTCGAGGAGCTTCACGTGGCCGGCGTGCACTAGGTCGAAGCATCCGTTCGTGAAGACGACGCGGCGCCCCGCGCGGCGGGCCTCGGCCAGGAGGGGCTTGAGCTGGGCCGGGGTCCTGAGCTTGGAGGAGGCCGGGCCCGTCCCCGTGCGCAGGTCCTTGAGCTGGGCCCGGCGGTCCAGCATCTCGGCGGCCAGCTCGGTGCGGGTGACGACGGCGGCCCCGAGCTTGCCGACGACCAGGCCCCCGGCCGCATTGGCCAGGCGGGCGGCCTCGGCGGGGGAGGCCGATCCCGCCAGGGCGGCGGCGAAGACCGCCAGGACGGTGTCCCCGGCCCCGGTGACGTCGTAGACGGAACGGGCCCGGGCCGGGACGTGCTCGGCCCCGCCCTCCCAGAGGCAGGAGAGGCCCTCCTTGCCGCGGGTGATGAGCAGGACGCCCAGCCCCAGCCGGCGGCGCAGGGCCTGGCCGTGGAGGGTGACCGAAGCCTGGTCGGGCAGGTTCCGCCCCAGGGCCTCGCAGGCCTCGGATAGGTTCAGGGAGAGGGCGGTGGCGCCCCGGTAGCGGGCCAGGCCGCGCTTGGGGCCGGCCACCACCGGGATGCGGCGGCGCCGGGCCGAGGCGAGGAGAAGTCCCGCGAGCCCGTCGTCCAGGGTGCCCTTGGCGTAGTCGGAGAGGACCAGGAGGTCGGCGTCCTTCAGGGCGGAGAGGGCCAGGGCGCGCAGGCGCCGTCCGGGGCCGGTCCCGGCGGGAGGCGGGTCCTCGCGGTCCGCGCGCAGGATCTGCTGGTCATGGGCCAGGAAGCGGGTTTTGACGATGGTGCGGGAACCCGCCTCGGCCGCCAGGCGGGGCGTCACGCGGGCCGAGCGCGCCAGTCGGGCCAGGGTGCGCCCCTCGGGGTCCCGTCCGACCCGCCCGATCAGGGTGGTCCTCGCGCCCAGGGCGGCCAGGTTGGCGGCGACGTTGCCGGCCCCGCCGATGCGGGCGTCCTCGCCGGCCACGCGCAGGATGGGGATGGGGGCCTCCGGGGAGATGCGCTCCACGGTGCCGAAGGCGTAGCGGTCCAGGATGAGATCGCCCACCACGAGGGCCCTCAAGGGCTTCCAGCGGTCCAGCAGGGAGGGCACGCGGGGATGATATCCGAAGAGGGGGCGCAGGGGCTATAATGCGGGGATGCGCGTCTCCTATGAGGACATCGTGGCCGAGTACGAGCGGGGGATCCAGACCCAGTTGCGCGGGTTCCGGCCCGCCCAGGACTTCCTGGACACCTGGGTGCACGACGAGGATCCGGCCCGCAGCATCCTGAGCATGGCCGAGGCGGCCGAGCTGGAGGGGCTGGACGTCCTGGAGGTGGCCGTGGGCCCCGAGACGGCCAAGCGCGTCGACGCCACGCGCCTAACGCAGATGCTTTCCAAGGTCGGCAAGACGAGCCTG
The DNA here is from genome assembly GCA_023261525.1 of Planctomycetota bacterium. Taxonomy (GTDB): domain Bacteria; phylum Planctomycetota; class SBBH01; order JAHFOU01; family JAHFOU01; genus JAHFOU01. The sequence continues at coordinate 4,359 of JAHFOU010000168.1, forward strand.
ACGCCGGAGGGGCAGGGGCTCCTGCTGAAGGTTTCATATGCATGAGGTTTATCGGGATGGGCTGGAGCGGCATCTTCACGATCCACGTTTCGAGATGCCGTGGCCCGCAAACGAGAAGGGGAATAAGGTTAAAGCCGAGGTGGGCCGGGCCGTGTTGGAGGCGCTGGTGAGTCCAGAGGATCACAGAATTCTTCGGCTTCATCATCACCGCTCCGGGCGCCAGGAAGGGTTCGCCGGGCACTTGCCTCAGGAACGGGCGGTCCTTAACGCGCTCTGTGAAGTTTCTCTGGGATATTCTGTCCAGGATGTGAGCGAGCACGCCGTTATTCGGACGGAAAGCTTGCTGAGGGGAACAGGGGCCCGTCCGGTCGCCGGCGTGGTTCAGCCCCTGAACGCGGACCCTATGTTTGAGGGGCCGCTTCGGCTTGTTCGGGAACTCCTGCGCGTGTACATGGACGAGCACGGCTTCACGCTGGGCATGAATATCGAGGAAGGGCCTGCTTCCAGGGGCTTCTCTGAATGGGGGACCAGCGCGGTGGATGACCGCAAGCAGAGGATCCTCGCCGCCCTTCCTGAGATTTGCCCAGAGACCGGCGTGCCTCGCGACCTGGTCCGCGTGGAGTTGGTGGAAGGTCCGCGGGTCACGTTGAGTCTCTCTCGCACGATCCCGGAGGCGGATAAGGGCCGCTACCTCCTTCTCCAGGAGCTTCACCTGCGCACGACCGTGGATCCCCGCATCGAACTCTTCCTGCACGACCGCAAGGACGCCAACGCCAAGCGTCAGGGGGTCCTGTGAGCGGAATGACCGACCATGCCGAGCTCATCCTGGACGGAACCAAGATGTCCTGGCACCTGGACCGCGTGAAGGCCTGGGAGCGCGGGGAGCGCATCGCCCCCATCACCATCGACATGGCGCTGACCAGGGCCTGCAACTATGCCTGCGAGTACTGCTACGCCATGCTGCAGGAGAACGACCGCCAGGTCATCACCCAGAAGGTCATCTACGACTTCCTGGACGACTGCGCCGAGATCGGGGTCAAGGGCATCAGCCTGGTCTCGGACGGGGAGAGCACCATCTCCCCGGTCTTCCTGGATACCGTGACGCGGGGGAGCGCCAACGGGCTCTCCATGGCCGTCGGCACCAACGGCTACGTCCTCAACCGCCGCAAGCTCGAGGAGATCCTTCCGCATCTCACCTACCTGCGCATCAACATCAGCGCCGGGGAGCGCGGCCGCTACGCGGAGATCATGGGCGTGAAGGAGGAGTACTTC
>JAHFOU010000169.1 GCA_023261525.1 Planctomycetota bacterium
ACGGTCGACCATGAGGGCGCGGAGCGCCTCGGCCGCCTGCTCCACCTCTCCCCTGTAGGTGAGGCGCTCCAACTCCAGCCACTTCGCCTTGTCGTACCCGGGCGTCCCCGCGGTCGCGCTCCACAGGACGTGGAGCCACCAGTCGGTCGGGGGAGCGGATTTCTGCTCGGGTTGCTGGACCCGGAGTCGCCCGCTCGACGCAAGGGGCCATGGGATGCCGTTGTCGGCGAGAGCCGTCTGGACCTCGGCGAGCGCCGCCCAGGCCGCATCCCGCTGTTTGATCACCTTGTCGAAGAGGGGGATGTCTGCCCTTCCGCTGCTCGGCCTCTCCAGGGCCTGCTTGGCCTCTAGGGCTTCGAGGGCCTCCAGGTAGGCCAGGGAGGCGTGCCGAAAGTACCCGCCAGCCGTCACGCCAGTGTCAGCGTCCGCTATTCGGCGGAAGACTCGTCTACCGTCGGGCTTCAGCCACTCGGAGGGCCCAGGCTCCTCGGGCTTCTCTGCCCGGTCCTCCACCACGAGCCTGTGTGGTCCTGGTGGCACACCCAACAGATACCGGAACCGACTCTCGTCGGGCATGAAGGACCGGAGGCTGGCGGCCAGTTCTGCCTCGTAGGTGGCCTCGTCGACGCTCTGTGTCTCGGGCCTGCCATCCCCTCGCCGCATGGCATTGGCGGCCGCCAGGACCTTCGCTGCACTCACCCGGTGCTCGAGCATCTCCCCCGTGCCGCTGTCACACACCCTGAACCGGACCATCCCAGCGGGGAGGCCCAACTCCTCGCGGATCCTCTCCTTCTCTTTCTTGGTGGCCGGGAGGCCTGGGGCTAGGGCAGCCTCCATCCCCTCGATGATCTCCTCCAGGGTGTAGATCCGTCCCACACCCTGCCTGTCACTCACCCCTGCCCGGGGTGTGCTACCCGCATGTCCGTCTTGCTCTTCCATCTCCGCGTCTCCTCCGCGTTCATGGCCGCCTCTGTGCCTCTTGTCTACTCCCGATAGCATCTTGCTACTCCGGATAGACTCTCTCGCGCCCGTGCGTTTCCCTATGCCTCCTCCTCCTCTCTTCCCCCGTCCCCTCTCCTTCTCTCACTGCTCCCCCTCAGATCCGGATCCAGATCAGATCCAGATCAGATCCCAAGGCGAGACCCGACTCTACGCAGAGCACCTTTGCCCTACCGAGCCGCACTGAACACTCTACGTACTGAGTTCCCAAACCCGGGAGGAGAACCGAAGCTCCATCCACCCATCCCCTCACCAGACCTCTGGGGACCGAGGCAAGACCAGCCGTGAAGGAAGGGGAAGAGGGGAGAGGGAACAGCAAGACACGCTGCCACCCATACCCTCCGGGGTTTTCCGTATCCGGATCCGGATCCCCAGGTCTCATACTCTGGAATACGTGCGCGAAGCGCTGATAACCATGTTCGCCGCCGCATGTCAAGCTATTATTTCGCGTCCGCAACTCGGTGAAAGCGGGGCCGAAACAGGTGAACCGTTCGGTCAAAATCAGGCACGCTTCTGGTGGTTTCACGGTAATCCAGTGATGGAGGAATATATACAGTGGTGTAACTCACCCTGTTTGGGGCGGTTTTGTGCCCCTCAGTGTTCGGAGTATCACACTCGCATGGGATGGGCAGCCGACGAGGGTTTTGTGCCAGGCACCCCAGTGTCCGGGCGTGGTCTTGGGGTCGCGCCCTACGACCCATCCCTTCGGCGGGAGGCCGTCCTTCGTGGCGGCCGTGTTGGTGCAGCCCTTGGCGTCGCACTCGAAGACGGCGGAGTTGTCGCCAGGCTTGCCGGTAGTTTTCCGCGCCACTAGCCGGCCACCGGGAGGGCCGAGCCGGCGAGCATGATGCTCTCCAGGTTCTCGTGGGTGGGGAGGTAAGCTTGCACCGAGGAGATCCACTTCCAGCCGCCCAGGACGCGCAGGGCTTCCAGGGCGTCGATGCTGCCCAGGCCCGCCGCCTCTAATGATGCCTTGGTGCGCATCGTCCAGGTTTTGCGGAGGACGTGGGCGCCGGTCAGGCCGGGGGTCATCATGCCGGCGATCCCCGCCGCGGCGAAGACCTCTTTCAGGTCTCGGGTGGCCTGGGCACGGCGGAGGCAGCCGGGCTTGCCGTTGGTTTCGCGCTTGCGGGACTGGAAAAGCGGGGCATCGAGCGCCATGCGGTCGGGCTCGCCCAGGGCCCCCAGGGAGTCTACTTGCGCGCCGATGGCAAAAAGGCCATCCCGGTTCAGGGCGATCTTGTGCGCGCGAGCTCGCCCTTTGCCGCCGGCCGCGGAGAGGTGCAGATAGCCGGTTTCGAGTGCCGTGCGTGCATCGCCGACGGTGACGGAGAGCAGGCCGCTGATGCGGAATCCCGCGACCAGCCCGAGCGTGAACAGGGTGCGCGTACGCACCGAGTCACAGGCCGTCAGGCAGCGCGCGATCTCCGCCGTCGACAGAAAGCGGCAAGCTGCCGCCTTCGCCATTGCCCCGTGTCCCGCAAGCTTCCTCTTCATGTGTGCCCTCCAATGTGAAACAGTCTATGTTACGCGCAAACGAGAGTCAAGGATTTTTCCTGGGCCCGTGATTTTGGCGCGAGCACACCCGCGCTCGCGGGCCACGATCGGCAGACCCTCGCGGTCGCCGTTGGGTGCGGGGCGCAGAGGTAGAGATCCCCGTGAAAGATCCGTCTCGGGACTTCGGATCGTTCGCGGGGGCGGGATAGCGAGAGAAACTGCGAGGTTAGGTGTCGCATGTTCGAACGATCCAAAAGACCGTCATAGATCATTCGGCGCACCACGAGAGCGAGAGCAGCAGCAGAGCAGATAGATGAGACGCACGCACGCGATCCCACGCCCCCGCGCCCCGGAGCTTGGCCCTCCCGTGTGCCCCTGGTGCGCTCTCCGCGTCCGCTTTGGCGAGACCTTGACGCTCTGTATAGGCACACTTCGTGGTGTCAGTAAGATCATAGGCTTAGGCCGCTCGCAGAAGAGGCCCGGCGCGCAAAGTCAGGCGCGAGCGTATCCTACCTGTAGGCGACACGCACGACGTCTAACGATATCAGCCACTTGCTGCATGGGACCCACGCTTTGACGGTCTGTATAGGGCCCAGGGAGACATGCTTGGCATCCCCTCCCCCCTCCCTCCTTTCCCCACTTTCCACGGCCAGCCCACAAGGGGGGGCCTTCTCTCATTCCCGCCAAAATTTCTCACACCCCAGGAGTTTTTCCCGAACACAGAACTAAATCTGTTGCGCAGCAAGATGTGATGTGGCAGAGTGGGGAGAATCAGGAGGGCAAGAAGATGGAGAAGAAGACCGAGGGTCCTGTTCTTTGTGGCATGTTTCAGGTACTGCCCGGAGAGCTTATGGTGCTCAGGGCGGGTGGGGGGATGCACTTAGACATCCTTGTCGATGGTGTTTTGATGGCCTGGAACAACCATGCGCTCGTGTACTTTGCGACGAGCATGGACCCGGAGGTCCCTGGGGTGACGGTTGGCCCCGCCTGGGTTTCTTGGGATGGGGTCGTGACGGTGCGATTGGCGAACCCGACGGCGAACGACATCAAGATCGAGGTGATGAGCCTGGCGGTGAGCGTGGTGCCGCCTGCTGTGTCGGAAGCGCTCTTTCCCGGCAGGCGCTTCTTGAAGGTGGCCGAGACCGAGGCCCCTGCCCGGCCTGCCTATGTCCATTCGCCGGTGGTGCAGATGCAGGCCCAGATGGACAGGAAGCGGGAGATTCTGGTGCGGTTGGCGGAGGCGGCACTGAGGGGAGGGATGGTGGGGATGCCCCGCTTGCCGGATTCGAAGGGCCAGGAGGCTGCGGCCATGGCCATCGCAGCTTTGCGGGAGATCGAGGGGAGTCTGAAATGAAGCTGACCCGGAACAAGCAGGAGATGAACATTCAAGGGGATGGGTGGAAGTTCCGCCTGAGGGTGGAGGCGAGTGGCCGGGGGGATGGGGAAGAGGTGGCACTGATTGTGGACCTGGCCCAAAACGGGATGGGGCACACGTCGAGACTGACCGGGAAGAGGGGGGCCGTGGCGGGACTGCTGGTGCAGCTCGGGAATGGGCTGGCTGGCGTGGGGGAGAAGAGGGCCGGAGTGCATCGGCAGTGGGATGCCCGGGTGCAGGGGGTCTTCGGGGTGGTGAGCCTGTCCGTGGCAGCGTATGCGGGCGGACTGGCCGAGGTGGAATGGTTGGTGGCCCCGAGGCCCGCGGAACCCTGGAAGGGGGAGAACGGGTCCTGCATGGTGGGGATGAAGGTGGAGGGAGTGGAGGCCCAGGAGTTGGTGGCCTTGCTGGTGGAGGGGATGGCAGGGGTGATGATGGAGGTGAGCAAGTGAGGGCGAAGTTCAAGCTCCACGTCTGCACGACAGAGCAAGGCGTGGAATGGGTTTATCGGGTGCCTGTGGGCAAGGGACAGGCCGTGATCGGGTTCAACTCCATCGCGGGGATTTCGATCGGATTCGAGACCGAGCCTTGCAGTGGGAACACCCACCTCCCGGCCCGGGAAGGCACCGAGAAGATTTGGAAGCACATACGGTGCAATGCGGCTGGGGCGAAGGAATGGCGATGTTTGGCCGCGATTGGGTTGGTCCAGGCGGTTGCCCGTTGGGAGATCAACGATCTGGTAGCAGAGCGATGAAGCACCTCGCCTGTTTTACGATCGACGCCAGGGGCGCGCGTGAAGGTTGGTTGCTGCGAGACATGGAAATGGCGGAAAGGATGCTGCCACCCTGTGTGCGCGCGGAACGAAACGCTCTAGCGTGGTGGTGCGGCGCCGAGGCCCTGAAAGAACTCAATCTTCTCGCCGCGCGGTTGTTAGCGGGCAGCGGTTTATCCATTGTGCCATCGGAAGCCTTCGCGCCCCTCGGCTATCCGATTAAGGAGATGCCGGGTCTTGGGCTGGAGATCGTGCTGACCACGCGGGAGAACTTGCTTCTTTTGTCACCTGGCCTATTCAAGGCGCCGGAGGCTGCCGTGGTGATCTACAATATCGGGAAGGGGCCGGGTGGGGCATGAGGGCCTTCGACGAGAGAGAGCTCCTCGCCCTGGCCATGCAAGGCGCGGAGATGGAGTTTAACGCGATGACCGAGCAGGAGGAGATCAAGAGGGCGAGGGACTTCTTGCGGGAGGCTGAGGGTCGCGCGGCTGAGTTTGACCATGAGGACCGGGCGGACATCTTCGGGGCGGCGGCGCGGAAGCTGGAGGAGAAGATCCTGCCGGCAAGGCCCGAGAAGGGGACGGGCTACCGCCGATGAACCCATGGGCTCAGGCGCAGAGGTACGAAGAGGCGTTCCTGGTCTTCTTGGACGCCCTGGCGACGCCGGGCGCGCCGTTGACCCTGCGGCTCGTGGTGGCCCTGTGCTACGTCGGCGTGGACCAAGCCGGGACCCTCACCGGGAGCTTGTCCGCCCAGGTCTTGGGATGCGTGGGCGTGACATCGGAGGACGTGTTAGCGGCCGGCAGGCATCGGGCGCTCACGGATTGTGATGGCGCCGCGACCCTTTGCTACGACCACGACCGAGACGCGATGGTGATTGAGCTCCGACCCGGGAGGTTTCACCGGGGCAGGCCGAGGCTCACCCGAGAGGGGGAAGAGGCCCGCATGAGGGTCTTGCTGGGGGGTATGTTCGGGAACGG
>JAHFOU010000170.1 GCA_023261525.1 Planctomycetota bacterium
TTTGCTAGCCTCCCCTTCTTAGTTCTGCTGAACCGAAGGAGATCCCCGATGCGAACCTCCCGGATGGCTGTGGCCGCTCTTGCCCTCCTCCTCTCCTCCCTGGCCCCCGGGGCCCGCGCTGACGAGCGCGAGGACCAGCTCCGCCAGCACTTCTCCTCCGGCATGAAGAGCGTCCGCGCCGGCCAGTACGCCGTGGCCGCGGAGGCCTTCGAGCGCTTCCTGGAGCTGAATCCCGAGCCCGACCTGGTCCTCTCCCTGGAGAACGAGGCCGGGGACATGGCCCTCCAGCAGATGCTCCTGGCCAAGGGCGATGGCCTCCAGGAGATCGCCCGACGCATCCTGAGGAAGTCCGAGGAGAGCCGCCGCCGCGTGGCCGCCGACCCCGCCATGATCCAGTCCCTGGTCGCCGAGGTGGACCGGGTCCGGGAGAAGGATGACGCCCAGAACTTCGAGTCTTACATTGACGCCAAGCAGCGCCTGGTCCAGATCGGCGCCCCGGCCGCCTCGGCCCTGATCGAGTCCCTGGTCGACGAACAGCACCACAAGGTCCGCGCCCGGGTCCAAGTCACCCTGGTGGAGATGCGCCGGGAGGCCGTCCTGCCCCTGGTGGCCGCCCTGGCCTCGCCGCGCCCCTTCATGCGCCAGTGCGTCTGCTTCGTGCTGGGCCAGATCGCCGACCCCCGCGCGACGGCCGCCCTCAAGGCCCGCTTCGACGATGCGAAGGAGTCCGCCGAGGTCCGCGACGCGGCCGGCGACGCCCTGCGCAAGATCACCAAGGGCGATCCCGCCACCCTCCCGCCCGCCGCCGCCTGCTACTACCGGCTGGCCGAAAGCTACCATGATGCCGCCCCCGACATCGCCCGCAGCCCCGTCGAGCAGGATCACATGGTGTGGTATTTCGACACCCAGCGGAGCCTGGTCCTGGGCCGTCCCGTCCCGGGCTACGCCTACAACGACCACCTGGCCGAGCAGGCCTGCTATGCGGCGCTCCGGGTCGACTCCCACTATGCCCCCGTCCTGCCCCTCCTGATCTGCGTCACCCTGGCCCAGATGCGCGAGGTGGACCGGGCCCTGGCCCTGGAGACCCAGCGCCTGGTGGGCGGCGAGGGCGATGCCGCCCGCGTGGATGCCCTCAAGAGCCGCCGCGACGCCCTGGCCAAGGGCAAGGCCCTGGCCCTCTCCGGCGGCCGCGGCCCCCTGTATGCGGCCCTCCAGCGCTCCATGGACCGCGGGGAGATCCCGGTGGCCCAGGCCTGTCTGGAGACCCTGGCGGAGGTCGAGGACGCCTCATGGCTCCCGAACGATGCGCGGGTGCCGGCCCTGACCGAAGCCTGGGGCCGCGAACACTACCTGCCGTTGCGCTAAGCCCGGCCTTTAGGGGAGGCCCTGACGGCGTCCTTCAGGATCTTTTCCCTCTCGCCCGGTGCGGCCGACGCGGGCGCCGGCACCGCGCAGGCCCTCCGGGGGAGGATCACCAGGATCAGCCTCGTCTCCTCCGTGCTCTCCCGTTCGGTCGAGAAGAAGGCCTTGAGCACCGGGATGGAGCCCAGGATGGGGGTCTTCTCCCGGAACTTGGACTTCAGGCTCTCCAGCAGGCCCGAGACGACCACGGCCTCCCCTTCGGCGCAGACCACCTCGCTCTCGGTGGTGAAGGTCGTGAAGGCCGGCTCCCCGCCAGCGGCCCCCTCGACCGGGGCGCTGACCTCGATGGAGAGGCTGGTGCGCACCCGTCCGTCGGACAGCAGCAGGGGCTTGACCTTCAGCAGGAGCCCGTATTTCTTGAACTTCACGTCGGCCACCCCCGTCCCGGACACCCGGATGCCCTGCTCGCCGCCGGAATGGAAGGAGGCTTCGGTGCCGGAGACGGTGCTGAGGTGGGGAGCGGCCAGGACGGTGGCCTTCCCCTGGGCCTTGAGGGCCTCGATCAGGAGGGGCACCTTGGCGGAGGCCGAATAGACGGGCGACTGGCCCGTGCCGGCCGTCCCCGAGAGCAGGGCAGAAAGGTCGGCCGGGAGATTCTGCCCCTCCTTCTTCAGGTCCGAGGCCTGGATGTGGGCGAAGGTGGCCTCCACCTCGACCATGTCGGGGGCGACCTGGAGCTCGTTGACGATTTCCTTGTAGTAGGCCTGGGCCATCTGGGCGGCGGCGGTCTTGTCGGCCTCGGTGGGGACGGTCCCCCTCAGCACGGCCCGCCCCCCGGCGGTCTGGACGACCAGGTCCCGGCTTCCCACCCGGTGGCGGATCTCCTCGGAGACGATGTCCTGGTGCCCTTCCAGGTCCAGGGTGCTGAGGTTCAGGACCTGGGGATAGGCCTTGGCGATGAGGTCGACACGTTCCTTGTCCCGCGCGGTCAGGAGCTTGCCGTCCAGAACCACCTTGTCGCCCACGGTGTGGACCAGAAGGCCCTCGATGCCGGCGGTCAGGGCCTGGATCTCCGCGGCGAAGCGCTCGGGGCTGAACTCAGCCACGCTCACGACCACGCGGCGGGGCACCGCGCCCTCCCCTTCCCAAAGCAGGAGGTCGGTGCGGCCCGGCTTGAGGGCGGTGACCAGGATCTGGCGCTTCGACTGCTCGGCCACCAGGGTGGCCTCGGCCACGCCGGGATCGGCCAGGGAGACCCGGGTGACCTTGCCGGCCGGGAGGACCTGCTGCTGTCCCACGGCGAGCTGGAGGGACTCGTCAGCGAGAAGTGGCAGGACCAGGAGCAGGGCGGCGAAGGCGGGGCGGATTCGCATGGGTCCTATTCTAAACACCGACTGGTTTTCTCGCCACCCGCCCATCAGAAAGAGCCTACAATCCTTCCGTCGCATGTTCTACCCCTCGCATATCCCCATGATCCTGCCCTCCCAAGCCGAGACCAAAGAGCCCCCTGGCGCCGCCTCGTCCGAGGCTTCGGCCCAGAGGGCCCAACAGGAGATCTCCCTCTTCCGTCAGGACATCGAGCGCCTCCTGATGATCACCGAAGCCCTCTGGGGCATCCTCAAGGAGAAGCACGGCTACACCGACGAGGAGCTGAAGCGGCGGGTGGCGGACGTCGACCTGAAGGACGGGCGCCTGGATGGGCGCGTGGCCCCGACCGAGGCCCTGGACTGTCCCCATTGCGGGTACAAGACCTCCAAGCGCAGGCCGCTCTGCCTCTACTGTGCCAAGCCCCTCGAGAACGACCCCTTCGCACGCTAGGGTCCTTGTCCCGCCCCGCCCGGCCTGCTACCTTCCCCCCATGACCCAACCCGCCCCAGCCGTCTGGCGCCCCGTCATCCTCAACCCCCAGGACATCGAAGCCGAATCCTTCCGCATCATCGAGGAGGAGCTGGGGCCCCACGCCTTCTCCCCCGAGCAGTTCAAGATCGTCCAGCGCGCCATCCACGCCACGGCCGACTTCGACTTCGGCAGGAACGTCGTCTTCAGCCCCACCGCCATCGAGTCCGGCGTGAAGGCCCTGAAGGCCGGCTGCGACCTGATCGTGGACGTGCAGATGATCCAGGCCGGCGTCTCGGTCGGCATCCAGAACAAGCTCGGCAAGGGCAAGCTGATCTGCGCCATCTCCGACGAGGACGTGATCCGGGACGCCAAGGCCGCCGGGGTGACGCGGGCCATCATGGCCATGCGCAAGCACATCCATTCCTCGCCCGGGGCGGTCTATGCCATCGGCAACGCGCCGACTGCGCTGTTGGAACTCCTGAGGCTGGTCATCGAGGAGAAGGCCCCGGCGCCGGCCCTGGTGATCGGGGTGCCGGTGGGCTTCGTCTCGGCCCTGGAGTCCAAGGAGGCCCTGCTGGCGGCCCCCTTCCCCTTCATCGCCGCCCGGGGCCGCAAGGGCGGCTCCACCGTGGCCGTGTCCATGGTGAACGCGTTGCTGAGGCTGGCGGACAAGGCATGAACAAGATCGGCGTGGCCGCCGCCGTCTGCGCCGTCGCCGTGGGCGCGGTGATGCTCTGGCCCTCCGGTAGGAAGGACGCCGTCACCGCCGGCCCCCTGACCCTGGTGGATCCGGCCACCGCGGGGAGCGTTCATGGGACCGTCCGCTTCGAGGGGACGCCCCCGGCGCCCGCCCTCATCGACATGAGCTCCAAACCCGAGTGCCATGCCCTCCATCCGGGCCCGGCGCCGGACGGCAAGATCCTGGCGAAGGACGGCCGCCTCCAGAACGCCGTGGTCTACATCTCCGCCGGCTTGGAGGGGAAACGCTTCGCCGTCCCCGCGGAGCCCGTGGCCATGGACCAGAAAGACTGCCTGTTCAGCCCCCGCGTCGTCGCGGTGATGGCCGGCCAGGACCTGGAGTTCGTCAACAGCGACCCGGCCCAGCACAACGTGAAGACCGCGCCGGACCCGAAGAACTCGGACGGCTTCAACTTCACCCTGCCCCGCAAGGGGGCCCGCCAGAAGACCCGGATCGCCAGGGCCGAGGTCGCCATCCGCCTCTCCTGCGACTTCCACGGCTGGATGGAGGGCTGGGTGGCCGTCCTGGACCACCCCTTCTTCCAGGTCACCGGCCCGGACGGGTCCTTCGACCTGAAGGGCCTGCCGCCCGGGGACTACGAGGTGAAAGCCTGGCACGAGGCGCTCGGGGAGCGCTCGGCCAAGATCCACGTGGATCCGAAGGGGACGGCCGAGGCCGTCCTGGTCTTCGTCGCCAGGCCCTAGACGGCGGTCGAGACCTTCCCGCTGCGGCCGATGAAGCCGTGGATGGCGCCAAAGCCGAGCACCAGGGCCAGCCCGATGGCGACCGGGCCGAAGTAGCCCGCGAAGTTCACCGAGGCCAGCATGGCGAACAGCATGGGACCCGAGAGGTAGGTGTTGGCCCGGGAGGCCAGGAAGGCCTTGCGGGTGAGCTTGTCCGCGTCGGGGTTCTTCTCCCCGGCCTTCAGCCAGCCGATGAGCTTGCGCTGGATCGGCCAGATGATGAACCACACGTTGAACCACATGATGGTCCCGAACAGGGCGCCCATCAGGACCCAGCCGGCGCGGCCCTGGAACTGGCCGGCGGCGTCCTTGAAGTAGAAGGGATCGGTCATGCTCAGGATGCCCAGCATGGCGACGCCGGTCAGGAAGGTTCCCATGGCGCCCCAGCGGAACCACCAGAGGGCCCGGGGCATGAGCTCCGGCACCACCTTCTTCTTGGTGTCCGCATCCATCGTCTTGGCGAAGGGGCCGTTGACGAAGTTGAAGAAGTAGAGGTGGCCGATCCAGGTGATCCCGAAGAGCACATGGAACCAACGCAGGATGAAACCGATGGTCGCGGCGTCGAATCCGAGCTGGGTGGCGACAGACATCATGGGATGTGTTCTCCTGGTGAATTTTCCAGGAGGATTATAAGTCCTTGGTGGGCAAGGTCAATATGATGCTCCCGTGACCCGGTTCCTGACCCGACGCCTGGCAACCCTGCTTCCCTCTGTCCTGGGGGTGGCTCTGCTGGGATTCCTCCTGGTCCATCTGGTGCCCGGGGACCCTGCCCGCGCCCATCTGGGGGAACGCGCCACCCCCCAGGCCATCGCCGCCCTGAGGGCCCGACTGGGCCTGGACCGCCCCCTCGCCGTCCAGGCCCTGGGCTATCTCGGGCGCCTCGTGCGGGGGGATTTCGGGAGCTCCCTGAGGACCCTCCGCCCGGTGGGCGAGGACC
>JAHFOU010000171.1 GCA_023261525.1 Planctomycetota bacterium
GGATGAATCCACCGGCACATTTACGGAGCAGCTTGGCAATGTCATGGCAAGCAGGCCGGCAAGGAGCCAGAATGGTTTTGAGTGGGTCACGGGATGCATCCTAGCCCACCCAGGGCTGCCAGACACCCAGGAACAGGATCAGGCTCAGGAACTGGAGCGGAAACCAGAGCCGCCGCGACAGGGAGCGCAGGGCCTCCCGCAGGTCCTCATCCTCCAGGTTCTCCCGGAGGTTCCGGGTGGCGCCGCGGGCCCAGGCGGTATTCGCCAGCAGGGCCAGGATTGCCGGTACCACGAGGACGCGAAGCTGCCAAGGGAGGCTCGTGCCGAAGAGGGCCAGCCCGGCCAGCGTGATGGACAGGAGGGACAAGGAGGTCCAGTACAGCCTTCCGTCGGGCCTCTGCTTGGGCGGAGGCAGGAAGAAGGCCACGGCGGGCAGGAGGATGGCCAAGGCCGGGGGGATCAGGAAGGGAAGAAAGAAGAGGAGCATGACCGGGCTGACACAGCCGCATGCCATCATGGTTGGGTCCCCTTTCGTGCCTCACGCAGGAATCCCCGGAAGCTATGCAGGAAGCCCAGGGCAGCCTGCCACTGCTCCTTCGGTACGGCCTTGGCGCCTTGTGCAAGCAGCCGGTAGTAGGGCCCCTTCACCCGGTCCAGGGCCGAGGCCCCCTTGGTGGAGAGGCTGACCATCCAGGCCCGGCCGTCCTTCGGGTCCGGGCTCCTGCGGATCCACCCCAGCCGGCGGGCGCGGGCGATGGCCTCCCCGGCGCTGGCCCGGTTCACCACCAGGAGGTCGGCCAGCTCCGTCTGCTGCAGGGGGCGCCCCCGGTGGTCCCACAGGATCATGAGCAGGTTGAACTGGGCCGCCGTCATCCCGTAGCCGCGGAAGAACGTTTCCGAGAGACGGTCCAGGTGCTGTTGGGTGTGGAGGAGGGAGAGGACGACGGACTCCTCCAGGGAGACGAACTTCCGGCGGAGCGAGATCTCCTGCTGGAGGGCGTCCTGGGCGGCTTTCGTAGTTAGCATGGTGCCATACAATATACCCGGGACAGGGAACTGTCAACGGGCCTTTTCCGTTTCGATCAGGGGGTGATCCGGTCTGTGCCGAGATAGGGCCTGAGCGGCTCCGGGATCAGGATGGAGCCGTCCGCCTGCTGGTGGGTCTCGGTCAGGGCGATGAAGAGGCGAGGCGTCGCCGTGCCCGAGCCGTTCAGGGTGTGGACCAGGCGGGGCTTGCCCTTGCCGCCGTCCTTGAAGCGGATCGCCCCGCGTCGGGCCTGGAAGTCCTCGAAGTTCGAGCAGGAGGAGACCTCCAGGTACCGCCCCACGCCCGGGGCCCAGACCTCCAGGTCGTACGTCATGGCCGCCGAGAAGCCCATGTCCCCCGCGCAGAGGCGGACCACCCGGTAATGGAGGCCGAGGCGTTTCAGGACCTCCTCGGCGTCGTTCGTCAGGCGTTCCAGCTCCTCGTAGGACTTGTCCGGATGGGCATAGGTCATCAGCTCCGTCTTGTTGAACTGGTGGACCCGCTGGATGCCCCGGGTGTCCTTGCCGGCGGCGCCGGACTCGCGGCGGAAGCAGGCGCTGTAGGCCGTGTAACGTTTCGGGAGGGAGGCCTCGTCCAGGATCTCGTCGCGGTGGATGCTGGTCAGGGGGGCCTCGGCCGTGGGGATGAGGTAGAGGCCGTCCTTCTCGAGGCGGTACATGTCCTCCTCGAACTTCGGGACCTGGCCGGTGGTCCGCATGGTGTCGCGGTTGGCCAAAAAGGGCGGGAAGACCTCGATGTAGGCCTGCTCCTTCACGTGCAGGTCGAGCATGAAGTTGAGGAGGGCCCGCTCCAGGCGCGCGCCCCAGCCCGTGTAGAGGGGGAAGCCGGAGCCGGCGATCTTGACGCCCCGTGCGTTGTCCAGGATGCCCAGGGCCTCGCCCAGGTCCCAGTGGGCCTTGGGCGCGAAGGCGAACGCGGGCTTCTTCCCCCACTGGCGGACCTCGACGTTGCCGGCCGCGTCGGTCCCGTCGGGGACCTGGGCGTGGGGGGTGTTCGGGAGGATGAGGGCCTGGGTCTCGATCTCCTCGTCGATTCCCCGGACCGCCTCCTCCAGGTGCTTGATCTCCTCGTCCAGGCTCTTGGACTTGGCCCGGGCGGCCTCCTTCGCGGCGGGATCGGCCTTGGCGAAGGATTCGGAGATGGTGCGCTTCTCATGGCGCAGGGCCTCCAGGCGGCCCAGGGCCCCACGGCGCCGCGTGTCGGCCTCCAGCAGGGGCTCCAGCGCCTTGGCGTGCTGGGCGCCCTTGCGGGCCAGGGCCTTGCGGACGCCTTCGGGATCGTCGCGGAGACGGGCGAGATCGAGCATGGCCCCGGGATCCTAGCCGCGCGGGGACGGGGAATCTAGTTCGGGTTGGGAGGAGGCAGGGCCGAGGTGGGCAGGGGTGCCCGGTCCTGGCACTTCGGGCAGAGGGCATAGCCGCTCTGCTGGCGGCCGATGCACATGATGGCCGGGATGGTGTAGGAGGAGCCCTGGCAACGGTAGGCCTTGGGCTTGGAGGGAGGGGCGGCGGGGATGGCCGCAGCGGGGGGCGTGGCGGTGCCTTCCATGGCCCTGCTTTCATCGGCCGGATCGGGCGCGGACTTGAGGGCTTCGGGGCTCAAGGTTTGCCGCCCATCGGCTTGCACTTGTGGCATTCGAAGAGGAAGGTGCGGACCTCGGCCGCCTGCTCCTCCGCGTCGGCGGGGGCCTTCCCGGCGGCCTTCAGGCCCTCCAGGGCCTGGAGGGCCTGGCGGAAGGCCAGCTCCGCGTCCGTGTAGGCCCGGCGCTTGGTGTCGAAGTCCGTGGACTCCGCGCCCCTCGCCTCCTGCAGGAAGCCCAGGCCCCGGCGCCGGGCCTCCTGGAATCCTTCCGGGGTGGCAGGGACTTCCCGCAGGGGCTCCGCAGGCTTCGGGGGCTGAGGGGCTTCGGGCGCGGCCGGCGCGGCCTCCGCCGTCTCCTCCTGCACGGCCCTGGCCCGGCCCGACTGGAGGCGCTTGTCCATCTCGGCCAGCATCCGGGTGTCCCCCAGGGCCTTGTACAGCCCTACCAGGGTGTGGAGGTCCTGGTCCAGGGCAGGATGCTCCGCCCCGAAGGCCTTCTCGTCGATGAGCAGGGCCCGGCTCAGGAAGGGCTCGGCAGCCTTCGCCTGGTCCAGGGCGAAGAGGCATTTCCCCAGGTGGAGGCAGCGGCTGCCGACCCCGGGATGCCCGGCCCCCAGGCGTTTTTCGTCGAGCGCCAGGGCCCTGCGGTAGGGCGCCTCGGCGTCCTTGGGCTTGCCCATGGCCATGAAGAGGTCCCCCAGGCGCCCCAGGGTCTCGGCGACGGAGGGATGCTCCTCCCCGAAGGACTGGATGCGCCCCCGGAGGGCGGTCTGGAAGAGGGGCACGGCCTCCGGGTAGCGGGCCTGGCCGTAGAGCAGGATGCCCAAGGCCTCCTCGGTCTCGGCGGCATCCGGGTGCTCGGGACCCAGCATCCGCTCCTGGGTCCGAAGGGACTGGCGGAAGGCCTCCTCGGCCTCGTGCTTGCCCTCGGAGAAGTAGATCGCGGCCAGGCGAAAGCGCGCGGCGGCGGTCTCGAAATGGTCCGGGCCCGACTTGCGTTCGTAGTAGGAGACGACCGCCTGGGCGAACTGCTCGGCCTCCTCGAGGCGGCCCTGGACCTGGGAAAGCGCCGCCCGCGAAGAGAGGATGGAGGAGAGCGGGGCCGTGTTCCAGGCCTGCGTCAGCAGCTGGGTCGCCTCCTCGAAGCGGCCCTGGAGGCGGCGCAGGTCTCCGAGGTCGCGGAGGGCCTTGGTCAGGGTCACCTTCTCCGGGGTCTGCTCCAGGAGGGAGATGGCGCGCTGGATCATGGCCTCGGCCTGGGAGTACTGGCCGAGCTTCATCGCCACCTCCGAGGCGTTCTTGAGACACATCCCGATCTCCTTGGGGTCCTGGATCTTCTCCAGGATCTCCAGGGCGCGTTGGGAGGTCTCCAGCGCCTCCCGGTAGCGCCCGGCGGACTGCTGGGCCCAGGCCGCGTTGTTGAGGGCTCCCGCCATGCTTCCCGGATCCCCGAGCTTCTCGTAGAGCGGCAGGAGGCGGCGGTACAGGGCTTCCGCCTCCTGGAACCGTCCGAAGAGCTGGTTCGCCTCGGCGTAGCGGCAACAGGCTCCCGTGAGCTCGAAGGAGCCGGGTGCCCGGGCCTCCTCCACCTCGACGATCAGGCGCCGCAGGGGGATCTCCTCCGACTGGCGGGACAGCTTGCGCAGCTCCTCCGCCCGCTGGGTGAAGGCCTGGAGCACGCCGCTTCCGGCACCCGCGGTCCAGGCCTTGTCCAGGACGGCCTTGGCCTTCTGGAACTGCTTCTCCGCCTCCGGCGCCTTCCCTTTCAACTCCAGGATGCGCGAGAGCGTCACATGGGCCAGGGCCAGGTCGGGGTCCTTGGGTGGATCCTTGCCCTTTTCCGCCTCCGCGAGGGCGGAGGTCAGGCTCTTCTCCGCCGCCTCCGTCTTGCCCGCGTCCCAGTCGGCCACGCCGGCCTCGATCCTGGCTTTCCATGCAGGAGGGCCAGGAGGCGCCTTCTCGGCCCCGGGCAGGGAGGCCTGAAGGACGAGCGTCAGCGCGACGAGGGGGAGTCTCATGCCGGATCTAGGCCGGGGTCTTGTAGTCCGTCAGCTTGCGGATGGAGCTGACCTCGGCCGACGGCACGAGGCAGTCCTTGTGCTTGGCCCAGACGCCCCAGGCCGAGGCCTTGGCCAGGTACTCGGCCTTGGTGGTCGGGCCCTCCTTGCCCTCTTCGAAGACGTCGGCGTCATGGATCAGGTAGTCCGGGCCCAGGACCTGGTCGAAGCGGCCCACGTAGACCTTGGGGCCGGCGGTCTCCAGGACCACGGTCATGCCGTGAAGCTCGTCGACGTTGCAGGAGCGGTTGGGGTTCATGCCGGGATTATAGCCCCTTCAGGGCCGGGAGGACGGACAGGTAGAACGCCCGGTCCTTGCGGTGGGTCAGGAGGGCGGCCACCTTTCGCGGATCCAGCCAGCGCGCCTCGGGGTTTTCGGGGTCGAGGGGCTTCAGCCTCAACTGGCGCGTGGTGAAGAGGAACATCCGGATGCGCTTGAGCTCGGAGCGGTCGTCGCCCTTCCCGTCCTTGGAGATCCGGTAGCGGGTGTATTCCCCCAGGTCCATCACCAGGGTGACCCGCGTCAGCCCGCTCTCCTCCAGGATCTCGCGCCGGGCGGCATCCAGCAGGTCCTCGCCGGGGTCGACGTGGCCCTTGGGCAGGGACCAGGAGGTGCCGAACTGGTTGACCACCAGGACCTCGCGGCGGGAATTGAGGACCACGCCGCCGGCGGTCAGGGTTTTCTTCACGGGGACTTCAGGGCCTCGAGCGCCCCCAGGACATGGGCCTCGGCCTCGAAGGCGGCGGAGTAGGCCAGGCGGACGATGCCCTGGCGGTCGATCACGAAGGTGGCGCGCCCGGGCAGGAGGCCCAGGACCTTGGGGACGCCGTAGCGCTTCCGCACGGTCCCGCCCGGGTCGCTCAGGAGAGGAAAGGTGAGCTTGTAGTCCGCGGCGAAGCGCCGGTGGG
>JAHFOU010000172.1 GCA_023261525.1 Planctomycetota bacterium
CCTCCGGGAGGCTGCGGGTCAGCCTGGTGACCGTCCATGTCCCCCTGCGCCGGGTCCCGGCCCTCGTCACCCGCCGGAAGGTCCTGGAGACCATCCAACGGACCGCGGATGGCCTGAGGCGCTGGACCTCGATCCGCTGCCCCCGCGTCGCGGTCCTGGGTCTCAACCCCCACGCCGGAGAGGACGGGCTTTTCGGGAACGAGGAGACCCAGGTCATCGCCCCGGCCGTCCGGGCCGCCCGCAAGAAGGGCTTTCATGTCCAGGGTCCCCTTCCGGCCGACGGGGCCCTGGGCCGATGGAAGGACGGGGGCTTCGACGCCTACGTCGCGATGTACCACGACCAGGGGCTGACGGCCCTCAAGGCGGTGGGATTCTCCCGGGGGGTCAACCTGACCCTGGGACTGCCCTTCCTGAGGACCTCTCCCGACCACGGCACGGCGTACGACCTGGCCGGGACAGGCAAGGCCGACCCGGGACCGACGGTGGAGGCCCTGAGCCTGGCCGCGCGGGCGGCGGCTATTGGCGGAACTCGAGGGTGACGGGCTCGGCCCGGAGCTCCCCACGCGGGAGCTTCCCCTCCAGGGCCTTGGTGTCCGCATCCACCGGGCCGTTCAAGCCCTCGGGCACCTCGAACGGCTCGGCCAGCCGGTAGGACAGGGTGACCGTGTAGCGCCCCGCCTTGGCCACCTGGAATTTCGGGCACCCGGCGCCCAGCGTCAGCGCGTGGGTCCCGCCGGGCTTCAACACGAAGAAATCCGAGACGGAAAGCTGGACGGAATTGCCGCACCGGGGACCGGGCGGCGCGGACGCGACCTTCTCCCCTGCCGCGTCCTTCATCTCCAGGGTCAGGAAGGGGCCCCGGCGGCCGGAGAAGGAGCCGTCCAGGCAACCGAGGAGGAGAACCTCCCCCTTGCCGGTGTTCTCCAGTTCCGCGCTGAACTCCGGGACCTCCCCGGGCTTCCAGGAGGTCTTGGCGGGGATGAGCCGGAGTTTGACTTGGGAGAGGGAGAGCGCGGGATCCGGGGCGGCCGGATCAGCGGTGGCAGAAAACGCGCACAGGAAAAGGGCTCCTGCGACCAGACGCCCGCACGTGCCGCGGATCAGGCGGCGTCGTCCCCGATGGCGCCGACGGGACAGCTCTCCTTGGCCTCCTGGCACTGCTTGAGCTCTTCCTCGCCCTCGGGCTGCTTGTAGACGAAGGAGTGGCCCTCGTCGTCGTTGCCCTTGAAGTTCTTGGCGGCCAAGTCGTTGCAGAGATCGCAGTCGATGCAGGTGTCGTCCACGTACCACTTGCCGGCGACGTTGTCGTGATACTTGCCCTGGGGATTCGGCATGTCAGTTCTCCTCGGAGTGGGGAGCGGTCGACGCCGAGACGATAGCAAAAGAGGCTCCGCGCGACAAGGCCCCTATGTTCAGACCCGGATCCCCGCCAGTCTGGACGCGCAGAGCAGGGCCCCGGCGCAGGCGATCCCCCAGGACAGGGGACGGGCCCAGGGCCTGGCCAGGCGCAGGAGGGGCCAGGCCAGGATCAGGACCCCGATCTGGCCGGCCTCGACCCCCAGGTTGAACAGGACCAGCCCGAGGGGAAGCAGGTCGGGGGGAATTTTCCCCCTCAGGGTTGCGGCGAAGCCGAACCCGTGCATCAGGCCAAAGAGGGTCGCTACAAACCAGCGGCGCCTCGGCGGGAAGGGACGGGTGTTCTCGAAGCCCACCCAGGCGATGGAGAAGGCGATGGCGCTCTCCGTCAGGCGGGACGGGAGCGCCAGGATCCCGAGCCCCGCCAGCAGAAGGGTGACGGTATGCCCAGCCGTGAAGCCCGTCACCACCCCGGCGACCGCCCAGGGCCGCTCGACCGCGAGCACCAGGGCCAGCAGGAACAGGAGATGGTCCCAACCCGTGAGGATGTGGAACACCCCGTCCTGGAAGGCCCCCGAGACCCGGCGGTGCCAGGGAAGATGCTCGGAAGCGTCCACGACCCGGACGTCCCCTCCTCCCAGGAACAGCTCGGAGGGGCTCCCCCCCAGCACACGCACCGTGGCCAGGTGCTGATGGAAGGGATCGTTGTCGTCCATCGGGTGGATGCGGAAGGAAAGCTTCCCGGGAGGATAGGCCAGGGCGAACGAGAGATGCAGGAGGAGGTCGGTGGAATGCGGCGCGCCCTCCTCTGGGACTGTGCGCGACGCCTCCCCCAGGACGAGCGGGCAGGGGACGCCATCGAGATCGACCTGGCACTTGGCCAGGAGGTAGGCCTCCAGGCGTCGGCGGCCGCGGTCCAGCTCGGCCTGGGAGAGCTCCCCGTCGGCATCGGCGTCCAGCCCGTCGAGGGCGAAGGCCAGGTCGGCCCCCCTCAGCCGGAGGGCAACCTCGACGGAGGAGGTCCCGATCTCGATATGGGAACTGCTATAGGTGCTGTCGTGAGCCCGTGCCGGCAGGGCCGCCAGCAGCAGGAGCGCCAGGAGGGGCGCGCTCAGACGCCTCACGGGGTGAGGGGGAGCTTGTAGTTCTCCGGCATGCAGCGGTTGAGAAGGCGGTTGATCTCGATCAGGCCCACCGTCCGGCAGGCCTGGTTGCGGGGATCGGCCCGGAAGCGCTCCCCCACCTTCAAGGGCTTGGCATCGTCGTTCGTCAGGAGGTCGAAGGAGAGGGCCGCGCAGACGCGCACGAGTTCTACCTTGTCCGCCGTCAGGGACTTCTCCAGGACGGGGCAGGCGGCCGGATCCCCGTAGACCGCAAGCCCCAGCGCCGCGGCATGGCGGACCTCGACGGTCTTGTCCTCCATGCAGTCGAAGAGGCGCTGGCGGTTCTCGGGAAGCCTGAGGCGGGCCAGGGCCACGGCGGCGTATTCCCTCACGATCGCGTGGTTGCGGTTGTCCAGGGCCTTCAACAGCGGCGGGGCTGCGTCCGCCGAGCCCAGGACGGCCAGGCCCGCCGCGGAAGCGGTGACATGGTCGAACTGCTTGGACTCCAGGCCCTCGGCCAGGGCCTCCACGGCCTCCTTGCGGCCCGTCAGGCCGAGACCGATGGCGGCGTAGTCCATCACGAACGAATAGTTCCGGTTGCGGGAAGCCTTGGCCAGGACGTCGACCGCCGCCGGCTGGCGGCAGCGCCCCAGGGCCAGGGCCGCGCACCCGCGCACGGAGAAGTCGGGGTCCTTCTCCAGACTGCGTTGCAGGGGGCCCAGGGAAGCGGCATCCCCGGCGATACCGAGGGCCAGGGCCGCGTAGGCCCGGACCAGGTTCTCGTGCTCATGCGCGGGGTCCAGGTGGGCCTCCAGCGTCTTCCCGTCGCCGCAAAGGCCCAGGCCGATGAGGGCCCCGCCGCGGATACGGGCATCGCGGTCCGACGCGGCTTCCTGGAGCAGAAGACGCTCCGGCGCGGAGGCGTGCAGGCCCAGGGCCATGAGGGCCGCCCGGCGCGCCGGCGCCGAGGCGTCCTTGCGGGCGACCTCGGCCAGGGCCTGGCGGGCGGCAGGGATCGTGGACGGGGCCAGGGACAGCAGGACCAGGCAACGGAGGTCCTCGTCCTCCCGGGAGTCCCGGGCCAGGGGAAGGACGGCGTCCACGCCGACGGGATCCCCGAGGACGCCCAGGGCCATGGCCGAGAAGCCGCGGAGGTTCAGGTCCTGGCTCTTCAGGGCCTCCTTCAGGGCCGGGACGGCCTTCGGGCTCCCCAGCTCCCCGAGCGCATAGGCGGCCCAGGCGCGCTGGGCAACGGGAGTCTTCTCATCGCGCAGGTCGCGCGCCAGCTCGTCCTGGACCTTGGGATAGGTGCGGAGCCGGCGGAGGCCGACCTCCTTCACGATGGAGCAGAAATCGCCCTCGTACCCGACCAGGGAGAGCAGGGCCGGCAGGGTGTCGACCGGAGGCTTCTTGCGGGCGTACTCCTGGAGGGCCTGGTCCCCGACGGGCTTCAGGACCAGGAGGAGGCCGTCCCGGTTGATCCGCCACCAGCGGGTGTAGTCCCCCACGTCATAGCGGGTGGGGCCGGGAGGCGGAAGGACGGCGGGAGGGGGGACGTCCCCGACGGGGTAATCCTTCTGCTTTTCCTTGGGAGGAGGCTGCTGCCGCGGTGGCCCCCCGTCGCAGATGGCCCCGGCGCCGGAGAAGACGCAGAGGGCCAGGGCCACGATGCGGTTCCGGAGGGCATGGGGCTGCTTCATTGAGCAGAATTATACCCGGACGGCGCTAGGAGGCGGGCAGGGCGACATCCAGGGTGAAGCTGACCTTCCGCTCGAACCGGTCGGCCTTGGCGCTGGGCCGGTAGTTGTCCCAGCGGTCATCCACCTCCCAGAAGACCTTCCCGTGGCGGAGCCCGTCGGGAGCGTAGTCCGCGCGCAGCTCCCCCTTCTGCGCGGTGCCCAGGGAATGGAATCCCGGCTGGCCGGGGAACCTCAGCGCCTGGTCGACCTTGCCGCTCTCGAAGGCGGCGGCCACCGACGTCCCCTCCGCGCCGGGCTCGACCTTGAATTCCAGGGGAACGGCGGGAAGCCTGGGCTCCCCGAAATCCTGGGTCCAGGGGAAGGGGCTCCCGCGCGTGGATTTGGCGCCGGCCACAGGAATGCACGCGGGCAGGGCCGCATCCAGCAGGGCCGTCCAGGCCGTGTCCGAGAACCAGGCCGAGAGGTCCTTGGCCAGGGCCTTGGTCTTCGGATCCTCCAGCAGGGGCCCCAGGGCTTTGGCGGAGGCCGCGGCCCATCCCTGCACCCGGGTCACCCCGCCGGAAGGCCCGAATTCCAGGAGGAGCTTGGCGCCCTTGAGGCCCGCAAACACCTGGACCCAGGGCCCCGGCTTGGCCCCCTCCACGGGGAAGGCGAGGTCCACCTCAGGCCGGGCGGGGTCGTCCGGGCTCTGATCCTTCCAGGTCCCCTTCACGGCATCGAGGACGGCCTCCAGGGAGACCCCCTTGGGCCCGGACTGCTTGACCGTGGCGGAGAGCGTGAAGGTCCAGTCCAGCTCCTGGATCCGGCAGGTCTTCCAGTCGTTCGTGCTCCAGAGGTCGCGCTCCAGGAGGTCCCGGACGGTCAGGGTCAGCGTCAGGGGGATGGGGGTCCCCTTGGGCCAGGCCTTGCGCAGATCCACGGCGGGGACCTTGTCCTCGGCGGCCAGCGCGGCGGCGGCGATCAGCAGTCCGGCGAGGGCGGGGCGCAGCTAGGCCTCCACCGCCCCGGCCTCCCCACCGCCCCAGAACTGGCGGAACTCCTCCATCTGGGCCAGGGTGCCGAGGTCCCGCATGCGGTCCAGGAAGAGCTTGCCGATCAGGTGGTCGCATTCGTGCTGGAGCACCACGGCCAGGAAGCCCTTGGCATCGATCTTCAGCGGCTTGCCCTTGAGGTCCAGGGCCTCCACCCGGCAGGAGGAGGAGCGCCAGACCTTGCCGCGCAGGTTGTCCACGCTGAGACAGCCCTCCCAACCCAGGACCTGGTCCTCGCCCATCCCCGTGAAGACGGGATTGAAGAGGGCCATCGTCGGGATCCGGAGCTCCTCGTCCTTCCCGGACGACTCGATCACCACGAGCTGCTTGAACACCCCCACCTGGGGCGCGGCCA
>JAHFOU010000173.1 GCA_023261525.1 Planctomycetota bacterium
CGCAGAAGCGCAGGGCCTTGGTGGCCTGCGACAGCTTCGCACCGGCCATGGAGCCCGAGGTGTCCATCACGAAGACCACGTCCTTCTCCAGGACCTTCCCGTCCGGGACCAGGCCGGGCGAGGCCAGGAGCAGGAAGGTGCCGTCCTGCCTGGGATCCGGCCGCCAGGTCAGCAGGCTCATGCCCAGGGCCTTGGGATCCCGGGAGATGCAGAGGTGGAAGTCGGTGTCGGGACGGGTGCCCTTCTCCTCGAAGCCGGCGACGGCATGCTTTTCGTCCTTGCGGGTCACCTCCACCTTGTGGGAGGGCGAGTAGACGGCCCGGATCGGGGCCTGGCAGGCGATCTCGACCTTCACGGAGACCCGCGCCACGGGCTCGGAGGAGAACTTCTCGGTGTTGAGGGGATAGACGTACTCCATCAGCCCCCCGTCGTCCCTCATGACCTGGCGGTAGCTGATCTTGACCCGCTTCCTGGAGTTCGGCTCGATGGGGAAGATCCGGGCCTTGAGGAGCCCCCGGCCGGCGTATTCCAGCAGGGCCGGGTCCCGCATCTTCCGCACGATGTCCTCGTAGAGGGTCCGGGCCTTGACGGCGTCCAGGAGCTCGGCCTCGGTCTCCTTCCCGTCGATGAACATCGAGAACTTCTCGACCTCGGCCCCCGGCGGGAGCGGGAAGAGGTAGGTGCCTTCCAGGCGGGCGCCGGAGGTATTGACGAACTCCTCGTCCACCGCGGTCAGGGCCACCTGGTCCTCGATCTTCACCTCCACCTGGTGGTAGGCCACGGCCAGGGGGGCGAAGGGGTACGGCGCGGATCGGTGGATGCGCACCTCGTCCTGGGGGAGGTGAACGACGATGAAGCCGTCGGCAAGGGCCGAGGCCGGGACGACCAGCAGTCCGAGACGCGAAAGCAGGGCGAAACGGAGGAATCTCATGACGGAGGTCTCCAGGGGCCTGCCCTAGTAGACGTCCGAACCGGAGCTCCGGTTCGTCAAAAAGACGTAAAAGCCGGTAACCCTAGAGGGCGCGGGCGGCCGATTGGACGGTGGAAACGATGCGACCGGCCTCCTCCCCCGTCAGCTGGGGGTAGAGCGGCAGGCGGACCATGGAGGCCGCCACGCGCTCGGTCACGGGGAGGGCTCCCGCCTTCAGGCCCAGCTTCTCCCGTCCGTACGGGGAGCTGTGCAGGGGCTCGAAGTGGGTCGTCACGTCCACCCCCTGGTCCTTGACGGCCTTCACGAAGGCGTCCCGGCGCTCGGGAGCGACCAGGCAGGCGTAGATGTGCCAGTTCGGCTCGCAACCCGCGGGCGCCACGGGAAGCCTCAGCCCCTTCACCCCGGCCAGCTCCTTCGAGAAGCGCGCCGCCAGGGCCCTGCGCAGGCGGAGGTTCTCCTCCAGGCGCTCCAGCTGGGCCATCCCCAGGGCGGCCAGGAGGTCGGACTGCACGAAGGAGGCGCCCTCGCTCACCCAGGTGTACTTGTCCACTTCCCCGCGCAGGAAGGCCGCCCGGTTCGTGCCCTTCTCGTGCATGATCTCCACCTTGGCGGCGAGCGCGTCGTCGTCGGTGACCAGGAGCCCCCCCTCCCCCGTCGTGAAGTGCTTGGTGGCATGGAAGGAGTAGACCCCGGCGCGGGCCAGCGTGCCCAGATGCCTCCCCTTCCAGGTCGCCCCGAGGGCCTGGGCGGCGTCCTCCACCAGGACCAGCCCCCGCTTCGCGGCCAGGGCGCTCAGGCGGTCCAGGTCGCAGGCCATGCCCGCGTAGTGCACCGGGACCAGGAAGCGGGTCCGGGGGGTCAGGACGGCCTCGACGGCCGCCGGGTCCAGGTTGAAGGTGACGGGCTCGATGTCCGCGAACACCGGCGTGGCGCCCAGCGCGATCACGGCGTTGGCGATGGAGACGAAGGAGAAGGACGGGAGCACCACCTCGTCGCCGGGCTTCAGCCCGAGGCCCATCATCCCCAGGGAGAAGGCCGCCGTGCACGAGGGGGTGAAGAGGGCGTGACGGACCCCCAGGTAGGACGCCAGGCGCTTCTGGAACTCCTTGGAGAGCTTCCCGTTGCCGACCAGGTTGCCGTCCGCAAGGGCCTGGGTGAGGGCCCTGGCCTCCGGCTCCCCCACCCAGGGCTTGTGATAGGGGATGCGGGGGTTCATTTGAGCTTGGCCTGGACCCGCTTGAGGACGGACATCACGGCCATGGCGTCGGGGCGCTGGGCGGGATCCTTGTTCAGGCACTGCAGGACCACCCACTCCAGCTCCTTGTCCAGCTCTGCGTTCAGCTCCTTCAGCGAGGTCGGCCTGTCCTTCACGATGCGCCGGATGATGCTCATCTCGGCGGTCTGTCCGCCGGCGGTGCGCACCTGCTCCTGCTCGGAACGGAAGGGCCTCTGGCCCCCGAACAGCTCGTACAGGACCACGCCCCAGGAGAAGATGTCGGCCTTGGTGCTCAGGGGCTGCTGGCGGACCTGCTCCGGGGAGAGATAGGCCACCGTCCCCTGGATGCGGGGCTTGCTGAAGAGGGCCTTCAGCCGGCCCAGGGCCCCGGCCTCGACCTCCGCGAATCCGAAGTCGCCCAGCTTGGCCTTGCCCGACATGGAGAGGAAGATGTTCTCCGGCTTGATGTCCTTGTGCACGATGCCTTCTCCGTGGAGATAGGCCAGGGCGTCGGTGATCTCCAGGGCCCACTGCAGCCGTTGGGCGTAGTGGAAAGGCTCCTCCATGGCCTGGCGCAGGGACTTGGACATGAACTCCAGGACCATGCGGAACTTCTCGGGCTCGTAGGCGATCAGGCCGACCAGGCCGGGGTGCTTGAGCGAGGCCATCAGGGAGGCCTCCTGCTCGAGCCCCTTGAGACGCTTGGGATCCCCCCGGTGCTCGGGCAGGAGGTCCTTGAGGGCCACCACCCGACCCGAGGCGTCCTGGGCCTTGTGGACCGTGGCCGTCATGCCCTTGCCGACGGGATTCAGAAGTTTGTACTCAGGCAAGCGTCGTAATCCTTTCCCAGGCCGTGGATTATAGGAAAGTTCCGGGTCGCGTCAAAATATGCTATCCTTGGGTCAGCCATGAGAATCCATCCCGTGGGCCATTCCCCCGCCGCCGCCACCCGGCCCCCGCAGCTTGCGCGCATCGAGCGGGCCCAGCAGGCCCAGGCCGCCGCCCAGGCCGGGGACGAGGTTCGCGTCGAGCGGACCCGCCGCATCCTGGAGAGCGATACCCGGCATGCGACGACGGCTCCCGGCGCCCGCCTCGACGTCCTCGCCTAGGGCGTTTCCCCCACGTCGTAGTCGCCCTTCTTCGGCTTCTCCTCCTTCGGATCCGGCTCCTTGGGCCGGGTGCGTTTGCGGCGATTGGCGTCCGCCTCGGCGATCAGCTTGTCGATGCGCGCCTTCTGCTCCTCGATCTCGGAGCGAGCCTTGACCGCCTCCTCCTCCAGCTTGGCGATCGCGGCGCTCAGGTTCCCCGCGGCCCCCGACCCCAGGGCGGCGGCCTGCTCCTGCATCCTCCGCTTGGCGGCGATGTCCTCCATCAGGGAGTCGTACTTGACCAGCTCGTCCGCAACGAGCTTGTGCTCCATCTCCAGGTACTTCCCCAGCGACAGGTCGGGCCTGAGCACGGCCTCCATGGCCCTCAGGATCTCGTCCTTGACCCAGATGCCGGGGCCGATGGTCTTCCCGGCCTTGCCGTCCCCGCCCAGCACCGCCAGGAAAGGGGCCTTCAGGCGGTTCACGGCGGGGGAGGCCTTGGGATCCACGGCGGCCACGTCGACCATCACGACCCTAAACAGGCGCTGGGCCATGGAGACGTTCTCGATCCGGAAGTCCGTCAGCATCTCCCGCATGCTCCGGGAGTCCCGCGCCACTTGATAGAGGGCCATGTCCTCGGGCTTGCGGCGGTCCAGGCTCTGGGGCACGGTGCCGTTGTGGAAGAGGACGAGGGCCGGCACCCCGCTGTCCGGGACCATGACCGCGAGCGCGAGGGCGGACAGCGAGGTGTCGCCCTCGATGGAGGCCGGGAAGGGCCGGGACTCCGTCTTGGTCCCCATCCGCTCCTGGACGCTGTCGGCCGGACAGGAAGCGGCCAGGAGGAGGGCGAGGCCCGGCAGGCTACGCATCCCGCCAGTATATCGGGCTAGGACCCCACGGGCCGGTCAAAGCGCAGATCCACGTAGCTGCGGGCCAGGGCCAGCTGGGGATCCACCGAGACCACCTGCCTCAGGCGCCCGAACTGCTCGTCCAGGCTGGGACGTCCGGGCCTCCCGGAGACGGAGAAGCGCAGGGCCAGCCGGGAGCGGGTCATGCAGACCAGTTCCGGCTGGTCGCCCCGCCTCTCCCCGAGGTTGCCCACGTCGATGGTCTGGAGGTCCGAGGCCCGGCTGGAGCCGATCCCCTCCTCGCTGCGCACCCGCCTCAGGATCTCCAGGGCCGCCTGAAGGCCGGGATCCTCCCAGCACGCTCCGGCGGCCTTGGGCGGGGCATGCCGGACTCCGGTGATGAGCGGCGTGGAGGAGGCCACGGAAGGCAGTCGGTAAAAGGCCTTGGGCAGGAGGATGCCGTCCTCATCCACCCAGCCGGAGCCCGAGCCCCAGGCCACCCGGGCGACGGGCTGACGGAAGGAGAGGCACAACGCGACGGCATCGGTCCTCAGGGAGACGGAGTCCACGGAGCGGATCCAGGGCGCCTGGGCCAGGGAGGCCGCCACCCGCGCCGCCGCATCCCGGTCCGTCACGCCGCCGGGAAGCGGGGCGATGTAGCGGCGGTGGATCTCGGCGATCCCCTTGGGATCCATCCAGGCGGGGAGCTCGTCCACGGACAGGGGAGCGCGGGACAGGGCCAGGCCCTCCTCCCGCCCCACGGCCCTCTCCACCGAATGCCCGCCCCAAAGCAGGAGGCCCAGGCCGAGGGCGACGCCCCCGACCGTCAGGGAGGCCTTCTTGTTGCGCAGGAGAAGAAAAGCCAGGGCCAGCCCCACCAAGGCCGCCAGGAAGGCCCCGCCCTTGCCCATCCCGCCGAGGATCTTCTTCATGTGCGCGCTCCTGAGGCCGCGACGGCCTCGTCCAACAGGGTGGAACAGAGGGATTCGAACGGGATGCCGGCCCGGGCGGCCGCCTTCGGCAGGAGGCTGCGTTCCGTCAGGCCCGGGATGGTGTTCACCTCCAGGGCTACGGGCTCCCCTCCCGGCGGGAGGCGGAAATCCACCCGGGCCATGCCCCGGCACCCCAGGGCGCGGAAGGCCCTCAGCGCGGCCTCCTGGAGGCGTTGGCGGGCGGCGGGATCCATCGGGGGGTCGACCTTGTACTCCGTGTCCTGGGCCTGGTACTTGGCCTCGTAGTCGTAGAAGCCCCGCGGCGTCACCATCTCCACCGGGGGCAGGGCCTTCTCGCCCAGGATGCCCACGGTCATCTCCCGGCCCGGGACGAAACGCTCCACCACGGCCTCGGCCTCCTCGCGGCCGGCGGCCTGAAGGGCCCCTGCCAAGCCATCGAGGGCGGGCACCACCGAGACC
>JAHFOU010000174.1 GCA_023261525.1 Planctomycetota bacterium
CCACCAGGAGGACCTTGGCCGCCTTGAGGCGCTGCTGCCCCTCCATCCCCACCTCAGGCAGGATGAGATGGCGGGAATAGCGCTGGATCTCCCCGGCCGAAAGCGCCTCCGTCACGATCCGCCGGCGATGGAGGGGACGATGGAGATCGTATCAGCGGCCTTGAGCACGGTCGCCCCCTTCTGGAGGTGGCGGATGTCCTCGTCGTTCACGAAGACGTTCACGAAGGAGCGGAGCTTCCCATCCTGGAAAAGATGCGCCTCCAGGGGCTTGAAGCGGGTGACAAGGGCCTTGAGGGCCTCATCCACGGTCCCGGCCTCCACCTCCACGGCGTTCTGGTCCGAGGTGAAGCGGCGCAGGGCGGCGGGGATGAGGATGCGGTTCGGCATGAGGTCCCCCCTATTCTAGGGGCTCGGGCGCGAAGACGGAACGGTCGTCGCTCAGGACGAAGCTGGCCATCCCGGCCGCGCGGCCCTGGGCCACGGCCACGATCACGTAGGACAGCCAGGGCCAGGCGTGATCCTGGTCGTACCGGGACGGGCGGGCGGGGTGGTCGGGATGGGAATGGTAGAAGCCGACCACATCGAGCCCCCGCTGGCGGGCTTCGCGCTCGATCCTCGCGACGGCTTCCGGAGGAATGACGTAGCGATTGGCTTGGGACTCCCCCGTGCGCTCTTGGAACTCCTCCACATTTCCGAAGCGATTGGCGGCCTCCAGCGTGGCGAGGACCCGTTTGTCATCACCGGCGGCCGTTCCCAACAGGGCCCCGCAGGCCTCCTGGGGATAGGCGCGTTCGCCATGGGCCGCAATGGCCTTGCGGTGGACCTCCGGCAGTCTCAGCACCAGAAGTCCTCGGAAAGGTAGCGGTCGGCGCCGTCCGGAAGCACGGCCACGACCACCCCCTGCTCCAGCTCCCCGGCCACGCGCAGGGCCACCGCGAGCGCGGCCCCCGCGCTGACGCCCAGGAGCAGCCCCTCCTCCCGGGCCGCGCGCCGACAGAGGGCATAGGCATCCTCGGTCGCACAGGCCAGGTCCCGGGTGGCCAGGGCCGGATCGTAGATGGCCGGCACCAGGGCCGAGGCCATGTGCTTCATGCCCTCCAGGCCGTGCATCGGCCCGTCCGGCTGGAAGGAGATGCGTTCGATGGCCGGGTTCAGCTCCTTCAGGCGCCGGGCGGTCCCGCAGAAGGTCCCGCTGGTGCCCAGGCCGGAGACGAAATGCGTGATCTTGCCTCCGGTCTGTTTCCAGATCTCCTCGGCGGTGGTCTCGTAATGGGCCCGGGGGTTCATGGGGTTGGAGTACTGGTCCGCGTAGCACCAGCGCTTCCCCCCCGGGGCCCCCTCCGTCTCCATCAGGGCCCTCACCGCGCGGATGGCCCCGTCCGAGCCCTCCAGCGGATCGGTCAGGACGGTCTCGGCCCCATAGGCCTTGAGGATGCGCTTGCGCTCCGGGCTGGCGCTGGCCGGCAGGTAGATGCGCACGCCGAAGCCCAGGGCCGCGCCCAGCATGGCGAAGGCGATCCCCGTATTCCCGCTGGAGGCGTCCACCAGGACCTGTCCCTTCCCGAGGACACCCCGGTCCAGGGCATCCCGGACGATGCGCCAGGCGGGGCGGTCCTTCACCGAGCCGCCCGGGTTGAACCATTCCGCCTTGCC
The DNA here is from genome assembly GCA_023261525.1 of Planctomycetota bacterium. Lineage (GTDB taxonomy): Bacteria > Planctomycetota > SBBH01 > JAHFOU01 > JAHFOU01 > JAHFOU01. The sequence continues at coordinate 1,654 of JAHFOU010000174.1, forward strand.
GAACACCGACACCCGGGAGCCTTCGGGCCAGAGCCGCTTCAGGCGCAGGAGCGGGGTGTTCCCGATCCGGGAGGTCAGAGCGTCTTCTTGCACAGGTAGAAGTCCACCTTCTCGTAGCTGGCGTTCGCGAGGCGCTCGGCCACCTCCTTCTCGGTCTTGGGCGGCGGCACGATGACCTTCTCGCCAGGCTTCCAGTTCACCGGGGTGGCGCAGGCGTTCTTGTCCCCGGTCTGGAGGGCGTCGATCAGGCGCAGGAGCTCGTCCACGTTGCGGCCCACGGACAGGGGGTAATAGACCAGGGCCCTCACGACGCGCTTCGGATCGATGAAGAAGACCGCCCGCACGGTGGCCGTGGCCGAGGCCCCGGGATGGAGCATCCCGTAGAGGGAGGCCACGTTCATGCTGAGGTCGGCGATCAGGGGATAGCCGATCTCGACCTTCAGCTTCTCGCGGATGTTCTCCCGCCAGGCCAGGTGGGAGTGGATGCTGTCGATGGACAACCCGATCAGCTTGACCCCCCGCTGGGAGAACTCGCCGGCGCGGCGGGCCAGCTCCGTCAGCTCCGTGGTGCAGACGGGCGTGAAGTCCGCCGGATGGGAGAAGAGCAGGACCCAGGAGTCCTTGGCCCACTCCGCGAAGCGGATCTCCCCCTGGGTGCTGGGGGCCGTGAAGTCGGGCGCGGCCTCGCCGATGCGCGGAATGCCGCCGGTCGTGTTCGTCGTCATGCGATCCTCCTTCTTCCTCGGTTCCTCGGGAACCGGGGATTGTACTGGGACATCCATCGGATCAAAAACAGGCTCCACCACAGGACCGGCTCCGTCGACATGCCTCGCATCCTCCCCCCGCCGTGGCCGAAACGAAAACGCCCGGAATCCTCTCGGGGAGCCGGGCGTCGCGGTGCGGGGGGATGAATCGACGGGCGGTGCTGTCGGTCAGTTCCCCCGGGCGCGGTGGGCCCGGATCCCCTGCGGAATACAACACCGCGGGGAAGAGGGACGAATCGCGACGGGGAAGCGGCTGGCCATGACGCGGTTGAAGGTAGTTCCAGCCGCCGGATCCGTCAACGACTTTCCCCCGTGATCTTCCCTATAATCCCCGGCCATGGCCCCACGCCGCATCGCGGTCCTGACGGGAGGCGGGGACGCCCCGGGGCTGAACGCCGTCCTGCGCGCGGTGGTGAAGACCGCCGCGGGCTCCCTCGGCTGGGAGGTCCTGGGCGTGGCCGACGGCTTCGAGGGCCTCTTCCGCCGCGACGGGGTGATGCCCATGACCCTGCCGACCGTGCGGGGGATCCTGCCCCGGGGAGGGACCGTCCTGGGCGCGGCCAGCCGGGGGAACCCCTTCGGGCGCAAGGTCATGAAGGACGGGAAGGAGACCGTCATCGACGCCATCGACGAGGTGGCGGCCAAGGTCCGCGCGCTCAGGGTGGACGCCCTGATCTGCATCGGGGGCGACGGCACCCTCCAGGATGCGCGGCGCCTGATGGCCCTCGGCTGCCCCATCGTGGGCGTTCCCAAGACCATCGACAACGACCTGGCGGGCACCGAGCGCACCTTCGGCTTCGATACCGCGGTGGCCACGGCCACGGATGCCCTGGACAAGCTCCACACCACCGCGGAGAGCCACCACCGCGTCATGGTGCTGGAGGTCATGGGCCGCAACGCCGGCTTCATCGCCCTGCACGCGGGCATGGCGGGCGGGGCCGACATGGTCCTGATCCCCGAGATCCCCTTCCGGTGGGAGGCCCTGGCCGCGGCGGTGAAGCGCCGCGAGGCCCAGGGCTCGAAGTTCTCCATCGCCGTGGTGGCCGAGGGGGCCTTCCCGGCGGATGGCCAGCCTACGGTCCGGGTGGCCGGGGACGCCCTCAAGGGCGCCAAGCTGGGCGGGATCGGGAACCAGATGGCGGCGCGCCTGGAGGCCCTCACGGGCCTCGAGAGCCGCTGCACGGTCCTGGGCCATCTCCAGCGCGGGGGCTCGCCCACGGCCTATGACCGGGTCCTGGCCACCCGTTACGGGGCTTCGGCGGTGCGCCTGGTCGAGGCCGGGAAGACCGGCCACCTGGCGGCCCTGCGCGGCGGGGAGGTCGTAGGCATCCCCCTGGACGACGCGGCCGTGAGGACCCGGACGGCGGATCCGGCCGGGGAGATGGTCCGGACCGCCCGCGGCCTGGGGATCAGCTTCGGGGACGCCTAGAACTCCCTCAGCTGCACCTTCGCCGCGCGCCTCAGCCGGCCCAGGTACCGGTCCAGCATGTCCTGGCCGGGGGCCTCCTTGGCCAGGACCTTGGCCACCTCCCCCTTGAGGTCGGGGTAGCGCAGGACCTTGGCCTCCTGGCGCTCGTCGAGGCGGGCCACGATGAAGCCCATCGGGGTGCGGACCAGGTCCGAGAGGTCGCCGGCCTTGGCGGAGAAGGCGAAGGGCTCCAGCTCCGGGGGAAGCTCCCCCTTGAAGCTGGCGCCGAGGTCCCCGCCGTTCACCGCGCTGCCATGGATGGACTCCTGCTTGGCCAAGGCGGCGAAATCGGCCCCGGCCTTCAGCTTCTCCAGCATCTGACGGCCCTTCTCCTCGGTGCTGGAGACCAGGATGCGGACCCTCGCCCAATTCCCCGAGAGGGCGTCCAGGACCGCCAGCTTCTCCAGGGTGAGCCGGGTGACGACCTGGGCGCGGAACTCCTCGGGCGAGATGCCCTGGGCCTTGAGGGCCTCCTCCAGGACCACCTCGCGGCCGTTGACGCGCTTGAGCTCCTCCCGGGCCGCGTCGGTGCGGGCCTGGATCTCGTCCGCGCCGACCTCGACGCCGAGGCGGCGGGACTCCTGGTCGATCAGGCGCTGGAGCACCATCTCCGTCAGGGCGTCGCGGCCGTGCCGCCGCATCAGGAGGCGGTGGAGGTCCTCCAAGGGGAGGGTCTCGCCGTTCACGACCGCGGCGGCCCCGGCGGGGAGGGGGTCCTCCCCCCGGGCCCTCGGCGACGCCAGCAGAAGCGGGACCAGGAGCAGGAAGGCGGTCGTGCGGGGTTGCATAAGCAGGGATTATAGCGGAAGGATTCAGGCCAGGCGGGCCATCAGGGCCAGGAACCTCAGGGTATCCGGCCCCCTGCGGATGCCGCTGGCCTCCCCTGCGTACAGGGCAGGCACGGGGATCTCCCGGATCCGGAAACCCCGACGGGCCGCCCGGATCAGGATCTCGCTCTCGGCCTCGTAGCGGGAAGCCCTCACCGGAACGCTCCTCAGCAGACGGGCCGAGATCCAGCGGTATCCGCACTGGGTGTCCCTCAAGGGGACCCGGGCCAGGCCCGAGACCAGGCGGGACATGACGCGGTTGGTCTGGAGCCTGAGCCGGGGCATGCCCCTCGGGTCGCCCATCCGGCACCCGAGCACCAGGTCCGCGTCGCGGGAGGCCTCGAGAAACGCCGGGATGCGCCCCGGAGGATGCTGGCCGTCCGCGTCCAGGGTGATCACCCCCGAGGCGCCACGGGCCAGGCAGGCGGCGAAGCCCGTCTTCAGGGCCGCGCCCTTGCCCCGGTTGAGGGGATGGCGGACCAGCTCCGCCCCGCCCTCCAGGGCCACCCGCGCCGTCGCGTCCGGAGAGCCGTCGTCCACCACCAGGACCGGAAGACCCTCCGCGGCGCGCCGGACGCGGCCCAACAGGAGGCCCAGCGTGGCCTCCGCGCGGTAGGCCGGGACCAGGACCCAGGTCGTCAGGGCGCCCCGGCCGCGGGAGGGATCGGGACCAGGCGGACCTTCGGAGGCTTGGAGGCCACCGTGATCCGGCGGTCTGGGGAGCTCCCCAGATCCTCCTTCCCCCGCATCAAGGTCAGGCGGATCCTCAGATCGGGGCAGTC
>JAHFOU010000175.1 GCA_023261525.1 Planctomycetota bacterium
CAGGGCCGCCAACAGGCCCTTGGCGATGTCGTCGCACCGGGTGATGCCGCCGAAGATGTTGAAGAGGATGGCCTTCACCTTGGGGTTGGAGGTGATGATCTCCAGGGCCGTCACCACCTTCTTCGGGTCCGAGGAGCCGCCCACGTCCAGGAAGTTCGCGGGGTGGCCGCCGTGGAGCTTGACGACGTCGAGCGTGGCCATGGCCAGCCCGGCCCCGTTCACCAGGCAGCCGATGTCCCCGTCCAGGGCCACGTACGAGAGGCCGGCCTTCTTGGCCTTGATCTCGTTGGGATCCTCCTCGCCCATGTCGCGGAGGGCCTCGTAGTCCGGGTGGCGGTCCATGGCGTTGTCGTCGAAGTTGATCTTGGCATCGATGGCGATCACCTCCCCGGCCTTGGTGACGACCAGGGGGTTGACCTCGGCGAGGGTGCAGTCCTTCTCGTGGAAGCAGCGCACGAGGGATTTCAGGATGGCCGCACAGGCGCGGGCCTGCTTGCCGTCCGTGAACATGCGGAAGGCCAGGTCGCGGGCCTGGTGGTCCGTCAGGCCGAGCAGGGGATCGACGGGCATCTTGAGGATCTTCTCCGGGGAGACCCGGGCGACCTCCTCGATCTCGACGCCGCCCTCGGCACAGGCCATGACGGTGGCGCGCTGGGTGGCGCGGTCCACGGTGATGCCCAGGTAGATCTCGCGGGCGATGTCCACGGCCGGGACGACGAGGACCTTGCGGACGGTCGAGCCCTTGATGTCCATGCCCAGGATGGCCTTGGCCTTCTCGGCGGCCTCCTCGGGGGTCTTGGCCAGCTTCACGCCCCCGGCCTTGCCCCGGCCCCCGGCGTGGACCTGGGCCTTCACCACCACCATGCCCCCGATCGCGCGGGCGGCCTCGGCGGCCTCCTGGGGGGTCTGGGCGATGCGCCCCTCGGGCATGGGGATGCCGAAGGAGCGGAAGAGGTCGCGGGCCTGGTACTCGTGGATTTTCATGCGGGGATCCCCTTGGGTTTGTCCAGGCCGTAGATCCTACGGAATTCGGCCGCAACGCCGCAATACTTGGCTGCCAGGGCCTCGATCCCGGCCATCTCCCCCGGCTGGAGGGCGCGGACCTCCCGGGCGGGCGAGCCGAGGGCCAGCCAGCCCGGCCGGATGCGGCGGCCGGGGGGCACCATGGCCCCCGCGCCGATGAGGGCCCCCTCCCCGATCTCGCACCCGGTCTGGAGGATGGCCCCGATCCCGACCAGGGCCCGGTCGCGCACCGTGCAGCCGTGGAGGACGGCCCGGTGGCCGACGACCACCTCCCGACCGACCACGCAGGGCTTGTCGTCCTCCACGTGCATCACCGAGCCGTCCTGGATGTTGGAACGGTCCCCGACCGCGATCTCGTTCAGGTCGGCCCGGATCACGACCTGGTACCAGACGCTGGCCTGCACACCGAGCAGCACCCGGCCGATGAGCTGGGCGTCCGGGGCGACGAAGGCGTCGGCGGCGACGCGTGGGGAGAAGCCCCGGCAGGGGACAAGGGGCAAGGCGGGGCTACTTCTGGAGGATGGGAAGGTAGCCGCAGGGGATCTGCAGGATGATGCAGGCCACGGCCGTGTCGAACGCCGGCCCGATGTCCCCCGGCCACATCCCGTCGGCGGACTGGCTGGCCACGAACATCCGGGAGGCGTCCTTCCAGTAGCGGCTCCAATAGGGCTCCCCGGCCAGGAAGAAGGCCTGGGCCGCGTAGAGGTGGGAATACATGAAGTGCCCGCCGCGCTGGAGGACGCCCCCGGGGGCCACGGCGTCCATGTACTTCAGGCCCCGCTTGACGTTGTCGGTGTTGTACTCGCCCAGGCTGTAGAAGCACATGAGCCCGGCGGCGGTCAGGGCCGGGCTTCCCCCGCCCGGCTGGCTGACCTTGTAGCGGATGGAGCCGTCGGCGTTCTGGGACTTCTTGAGGTACTCCAGGGCCCGGTTGATGACCTGGATGGGCACCGTGAGGCCCGCGTTGCGGCAGGCCCTCAGCCCCTCCACCTGGGTGACCGTGGTGGACCCCTCGTCGTCCTGCTGTCCGGGGGAATAGAACCACCCCCCCGCGTTGGACTGGGACTCGGCCGTGAGCTTGATGGCGCGCTGGAGGGCGGCGCGGATGCGCTCCCGGTGCTCCGGCAGGCATTCCATGCCGTAGACCTCCCCCAGGAAGAGCATGGCGTAGCCGTGGCAGTGGATGAGGGAGCCGTTGGTGGGCGCGATCAGGCCGGTGGTGGGATCCGCCTTCGACAGGAGGAAGGAGATGGCCCGGCTGATGTTGTCGGCGTAGGGCCCCCGCTTGGGCGTGGAGCCGCTGGCCAGGAAGGCCATGCCGGAGAGGGCCGTGAAGGCCACGTCGTTGTTGCCGCCCTCCCCCCAGCCCCCGTCGCTGGACTGGGTGCGCGCCAGGTAGTCCAGGCCCCGCTTGACGGCCTTCTGGACCCCCGGGCCCATGCTGGTCTCGGCGGGAGGCTTCTCGTCGGCCCCGCAGAAGGCGGCGCCGCAGGCGGCCAGGGCGAGCAGGATCTTGCGCATGGACACGAGCCTATCCCCCCCTCGCGGCGAAGTCAACCGGGGGGAAACCTTGAAAGTCCGGGCCCAGGGGCTACAATCCCCTTCGACCACGTGAACCGACTGATCCCCGCCACCGGCGCTTGGCTTCTGGACGCCGCCGAGTCGTCGGGATACGGCCTGGTCAAGCTCTACGAATCCGCCGTCGCCCTCCCGACGCTGAAGTCGCGGCGCGGCGAGTTCCTGTTCCAGCTCCACCGGGCGGGCATCGAGACCCTGCCCGTCATCGTGGTGGTGGCCATCTTCACTGGCATGATCCTGGCGGCCCAGACCGGGGTCCAGCTGGCCAAGTTCCAGCAGGCCTCGGCCGTCAGCTACCTGGTCTCGGTCACCATGTGCCGGGAGATGGGCCCCTTCATGACGGGCATCATCCTGGCCGCCTGCGTGGGCTCGGCCATGGCCGCCGAGATCGGGACCATGCGGGTCTCCGAGGAGATCGACGCCCTCGAGGTCATGTCCATCAACCCCGTAAGCTATCTGCTCATGCCCCGCATCCTGGCCCTCACCCTGATCTGCCCGCTGCTGACGCTCTTCACCAACCTGCTGGGGGTGGCCGGGGGCAGCGTGATCGCCGTCACCCAGTTCGGGGTGACCTTCCACGAGTACTACGACAAGGCCCTGGACATCCTGGAGATGAAGGACCTCTACTCGGGCCTGTTCAAGTCCATGGTCTTCGGCACCACCATCGCCACCGTGGGCTGCACCATGGGCATGCGGACCACCGGCGGGGCCATCGGCGTGGGCCGGGCCACCCTGGGCTCGGTGGTCATCTCCCTGCTCCTCATCCTGATCCTGGGCTTCTTCATGACCTCCTTCTTCTATGTCCGATAGCCCCTACGCCCTCTCGCTCGAAGGGGTGACGAAGCGGCTGAGGGGCCGCAACGTCCTGGACGGGATGACCCTCAGGGTCCCCAAGGGCGAGACCTTCGTGATCATCGGCCCCAGCGGCACCGGGAAGTCCGTCACCCTCAAGCACATGATCGGCCTCATGCCCCCCGACTCCGGCCGCATCCTGGTGGAGGGCGAGGACATCACGACCGCGTCCCCCGAGCAGCTGGACGCCGCGCGCACCAAGTTCGGGGTGCTTTTCCAGAACGGCGCCCTGCTCAACTCGCTCACGGTCGGGGAGAACGTGGCCCTGCCGCTCAGGGAGCACACCACCCTCCCGGAGGACGAGATCCGGCGCATCGTGAAGGAGAAGCTGGCCATGGTCGACATGGCCGGCGCCGAGGACGCCACGCCCGACGCCATCTCCGGGGGCATGAAGAAGCGCGTGGGCCTGGCCCGTGCCATCGTGCGCGAGCCCCAGATCATCCTCTACGACGAGCCCACCTCCGGCCTGGACCCGGTGATGTCCAACGTCATCAACCATCTCATCCTCAACATGAAGAAGACCCTCCACGTGACCTCCGTGGTGGTCACCCACGACATGGGCTCGGCCTACCTGATCGCCGACCGCATCGCCATGATCCACCACGGGCGCATCCTCCAGGAGGGCACGCCCAAGGAGATCCTCCAGACCAAGGACCCCGTGGTCCGCCAGTTCATCGACGGCAGCATCCAGGGCCCGCTGACGACGGAGGCCGCGTAAATGGCCGCCAACGGGAACGGCAAGGCCTCCCAGGAGACCACGGTCGGCATCCTCTTCTTCGTCGCGCTCGGGCTCCTGGGCGTCTTCACGATCCTGATCGGGGACATCCCGATCTTCAAGAAGACCTGGACCTTCGACGCGACCTTCGACGACGTCGGCGGCCTGGAGAAGGGCCAGGACGTCCTCTATGCCGGGGGCCAGGTGGGCAAGGTCCAGGACGTCCTCAGCGAGCCCACCCAGATCCGGGTCCGCATGAGCATCCAGAACGGCCAGGTCATCTACCGCGACGGGGCCATCACGATCGAGGAGAAGTCCGCCCTCGGCGGCATGCGCGTCTGCATCACCCGGGGCCACCCCTCGGCCGGCGTCATCGCCCCCAGCGAGGTGGTGCCGGGCAAGGGCCTGTCCACGCTGACGACCCAGATCAAGGAGGCCGCCCAGAAGATCTCCCACCTGGCCGACACCGCCAACGAGACCCTGAGCGCGGTGAAGGAGGGCCGGGGCACCCTCGGCAAGCTCTGGAACGAGGACGCCGTCTACAACGACCTCAAGGCGGCCATCGCGGACTTCCGGACCACCACCTCCAACCTCAGCTCCGTCACGCGGAAGATCGACGCGGGCCAGGGCATCCTGGGCCAGCTCGTGAACGATGACCAGAGCCGGGACAACCTCAAGGACATCCTGGCCTCCTGGAAGAGCCTCTCCAAGAAGCTCGACTCCCAGGAAGGGGCCCTGGGTGATCTCATCGGGAACCCCGAGACCAAGAAGAATGTCACGGAAGGCGTCGCCAAGCTGAGGGAGTTCGGGGATTCGGTCACCAAGCTCAAGACCTTCATCGGGGTGAACACCGTCTCCGTTCCCGATGACCACTACACGGTCTCCAAGGTCTACCTGCGCCTGGAGCCCACGGAGAGCCGCTACTACCTGATCGGCGGGAGCTTCTTCAGCATCCGGGACGCCTCCCCCCTGACCACCCCCCGGACCATGCAGGATGACGAGCTCATCACCAAGATCGACGCCCAGATCGCCCAGCGCTTCCTGGACGACCGCTCCATGACCTTCCGTGCCGGGCTGCTGGAAGGCAAGCCGGGCGCCGGGCTCGACTACACCACCTCCCTGCACAGCAATCCCCTGGTCTTCTCCCTGGAGGGCCGGGGCTCCTGGGACGACTCCCAGATCCACGAGGCCTACGACCCCTTCCTCCTGAGGGCCAAGGCCGACCTGACCCTCTTCAAGCACTTCCACCTGATCGGCGGGGTGAACAGCCTGAGGGAGAGGCCGAGCGCCATGGT
>JAHFOU010000176.1 GCA_023261525.1 Planctomycetota bacterium
ACTGGCTGCTCTTCCTCCTGGGCCTGGGCGCCCTCGGCGGCATGGCTGCGCTCTCCCCCTGGCCCCGCATCCTGCTCTGGAAGCGCAAGGGCAAGCCCGGGCAGGTCGCCGAGCTGGCCGGACGCCTCCTGCTCAAGAACCCGGACCATCTGGACCTGCTCATGACCCAGGCCGAGGCCTCCCGGGACGCCGGTCGCAACGAGGCGGCCATCGGGATCTGCGAATGGATCCTCAGCTTCATCCCCGAGTACGTGGCCGCCCTCCGCCTGGCCGGGGAGCTGTACAATTCGCATCGCAAGGACACCGCCAAGGCCAAGGCCTGCTACCAGCGCATCCTGCGCGTCACGGACAACACCGACCTCGACGCCTCCCGCGCCATCAAGAACCTGGACGCCGTCCACACCATGGCCCAGGGCGTGGAGGCCGCCGCGACCACGGGCAACTACCGCGAGATGCTCAAGGACAGCAAGACCTCTCAGAAGCTGGAGCACGAGCAGAAGCTCCTGAAGACCGACGACGACGTCCTCCAGGCCATCGCCTACAAGAAGGAGGCCCTCGAGAAGAAGCCGGACGACTGGAAGGCCTGGCGGGACCTGGGCGACCTCCAGCGCCGCCTCAAGGCCTGGACCGACGCCGAGGCGTCCTACCAGAAGGCCATCGAGCTGGAGCCGGTGAACCCCACCCTCAAGATGAACCTGGGCAACCTCACCCTGAACAAGCACGACGACCAGATCTCCACGCTCCGGGCGGCCCTCAAGGCCAGCCCCGCCGACCCCCAGGCCAAGGCCAAGCTGGCCCAGGCCGAAAAGGCCCGCTGGGAGTTCGCGGCCCAGGACTTCGCCTGGCGCGTCAAGGAGCACCCGACCGACATGAACGTGCGCTTCGACTTCGGCGAGGCGCTGTACCGCTCCGGACGCACCCGGGAGGCCATTGCCGAGTTCCAGATCTCGGTGAAGGACCAGAAGCGCAAGAACGCCTCCCTCCTGCGCATGGGCGAATGCTTCCGCAAGGAGGGCCAGCTCGACCTGGCCGTCAAGCAGTACGAGCGGGCCCTCGAGGACCTGGGCTCCATGACCGACACCAAGAAGGCCGTGCTCTACGCCAAGGGCGACATCCACGAGAAGCTGGGCCAGCTGGCCGAGGCCCGCAAGACCTGGGACGAGCTCTACGAGGCCGACATCAACTACCGCGACATCGCCAAGCGCCTGGAGGCCCTGGCCGCCAAGGCCAAGGGCGCCTAGTTGTCTCCTTGGGTCTCCTGGACCCCCCGGGGCCGGGCCCTGGTCTTCCTCCTTGCCGCCGCCTCGATCTGGTGCCTGCTGGCCGAGTTCTACGGCCTCTGCTCCATGCAGGCCTTCACCTTCGCCATCCTTCTTCCGGCGACTGCCCTGCTGACCGGCATCGCCTGGCATGACCGGACCCGCGGGGACGGCCGGCTCTGGCGGGCCGTGAGGGTCGGGGCCCTCGGCGGCCTCCTGGCGGTCTGCGCCTACGACCTCTTCCGCCTGCCCTGGGTCCTGGGGGCCTCGGAGGCGATGGGCCCGGCCTGGATGCGCCTGCCCCTGTTCAAGGTCTTCCCCCGTTTCGGCGCCATGATCCTGGGCCTGCCCTTCACCCCCCAGATGACGGACGCCCAGTTCTCCCTGGCCGCCCACGGGATCGGGTGGGCCTACCATGTCTCCAATGGCATTACCTTCGGGATCATGTACCTGGCCCTGGTCGGGAACGCTTCGCGGCGCCACTGGCTCTGGGCCGTGGCCCTGGCGGCCGGGCTGGAGTTGGCCATGCTCTTCACCCCCTACACCGGCTTCTTCGGGATCCCCCTGACTGCACTCTTCGTCGCGGTGACCCTGGCCGCCCACGGGATCTTCGGGACGGCCCTGGGGCTGTACGCCAAACGGGTTTCGGCTTAGCGGCCGCCCGCCAGCCGGGCCTGGGCCCAGGCCTTCTCGTCGGGCTCCAGGCGCTTGCCTTCGTCCAGCACCTGAGGATCCAGGACGAGGGCCGTCTTCAAGGCCTGGAAGGCCTGCTCCATCAAGCGGTCGGCGGCGGCGCGGGGCTCCAGGCCCCAGGCCTTGGCGACCGCGGCCAGCATGGCGGGGTGGGCAAGCGCCGTCAGGCGTGTGCGCGCAGCCTCCAGCCTCAGGCGCGGCGCCGTCGGGCAGGCTTCGACCGCCGCATCCGCCCAGGTCACGGCCTCCAGGGCCCGCTCGGGGCGCTCGGGAGCCGAGAGCTGGAAGATCCTGGAGAGGGCCAGGCGGGTCACCCAGTCTCCGCCCCCCAGCGCGGCCGCGCGGCGTCGCGCCAGGACGGAAGCCTGGAATGCCTCGTCCGGAGCCCCGCCCCGCCAGGCCCTCTCCTGCACGTCGCCTTCCAGCGCAAGGGCTTCCCGGCTCCCCAGGCCGGCAGCCGCCTTCAGCTCCTCGTGCAGGGCGGAGGACAAGGGTCTTGTACGGGTCAGGAGGTCCCTCGTCTCGTGCACGGCCCGCTCCGCCGCCAGGGCCCGGGGCGCCCAACGGGTCAGGAAGGGGACGAGAAAGGCCAGCAGTCCGACCAGCAGGGCCAGGCTTCCCCACCCGGCCTTCCGGCTTTTCTCCTGCGGGGCCTGGGCGGCCAGGATCCCCAGCAGGCCCCAGAAGGGCCAGGCCGCCCCAGGCGAAGTCAGGTCAATGTCCCCCAGGCCGTGCAGGGCCATCAGCAGGGTCCCCGCCAGGGCTCCCGAGCGGGCCCCCACCCCCCAGCGCCCGCAGGATGCCCAGGCCGCCAGGCCCCCGGCCGCGGCCATGGCGGCCCCAACGGCCCAGCGGCCTGCCTCCCCGTGGAAGAAGATCGGGCTGAGCGTCGCGGGGACCTGCCAGGCCAGCAACAGAGGGAGCCCGCCGGCCAGACACCACGTCCATCGCGGCCCGTCCTCGGGGGATTCCGCCTCCGCCGGCGGGACCTCGCGCCCCCGGGACCAGCAGAGCCCCCCCAGCCAGACGGCCGCCACCAGGGCCCAGATCCCGGCCTCGGCCCAGAGCTGGAGGGGGTCGCAGTGGACCTTGGTCACGTCCCGCCCCCAGACCGGGCGCAGGCGGTTGTACTCGGCCTCGAACCCGCCCAGCCCCAGGCCCGCCCAGGGATGCTCGAACACCGCCCGCCCCGCGCCCGCCCAATAGCCCAGGCGGAAGGCCGTCGAGTGGTGCAGGGGGCCCGCGGCCAGGAGCCTCCAGGCCAGCAGGGCCAGGATGCCCAAGGCCGTCGCCCCCAGGGCCCTCCGCGAGCGACGGGAGGCCCAGGCCCGACGCAGGGACCAGCCCAACAGCGTCAGCCCCAGCACCAGCAGGGCGCCCTTGGATCCCGTCACCGGAAGGAGGGCCATCAGTCCCATCCCCAGGAGGGCCAGGATCCCGGCCTGGGCCCGGCGCCCCTCCTTCCAGCGGTCCCAGGCCAGGCCCATCGCCAGCGGGAACAGGAGCAGGAAGAGGGCCGCCAGGGTGTTGGAGAGGGCGAAATTCCCGAAAGGCTCTCCCGACGAGATGCGGGAGGCCGCCAGGATCCGCCCCCTGGAGGTCAGGGCCGCACTGGGGCCGGCCAGGCCCGGGTCGAGATCGAAGGCCTCCCGGAGGATGCCGAGGCCCAGGAGACGCTGGTACGCGGCAAAGACGGCCAGGGAGGCCGCGGCGCCCAAGAGAAGCGGGCCCAGGCCCCGCGCACGGGATGCGGAGGCCCAGAGCGCCAGGCCGGCGGCCAGGCCGGTGCCCAGGCCCCACTCCAGCAGGACCATGCGCCCCGTCCAGGGCTCCGGGGCCCTCCAGGCGGCCCAGCCCAGGGCGGAGAGCAGAAGGAAAGCCGGGACCAGGAAACCCCTGCGCGGAGGCGCCGCACCCCCCTCCAGACAGGTCCCGGCCGCGGCCAGGGCGGCGGCCAGCATCAGGAAGCTTCCCAGGGCCCAGGGCGCCAGGGCCCGCCCCGCGCTCTCGCCCGCCAGCACGGCGATCGACAAGGCCGCCCCCGCGAGAAGCCAGGCCATGGACTTCAGGAGGCGTCCCATCTCAGCGTCTCCGCCGGGCGGCCCTCTCCAACAAGGCGACCACGGAGAAGGCCCCCAGGCCCTGCAGGAGAAGCAGGGGGACGGCCTCATCGGGCACGTGGTACGTCAGGAGGGCCCCCATGCCCGCCACGAAGCTCAGGAGCCAGAGGGTCCCGACGGCCTCCCTCGGCGACATGCCCAGGGCCACCAGGCGGTGGGAGAAGTGGCTGGCGTCCCCCTGGGACAGCGGACGGCCCTCCTTCAGGCGTATCCCCATCACCGTGACCGCGTCGAACAGGGGCACCCCGAAAACCAGGAGGGGCACGGCGACGGGCCTCAGGCTGTCGGGCTCCGTCTCGTAGGTGAAGAGGACCGAGCCCACCGCCAGCAGGAAGCCCACCAGCAGGCTCCCCGCGTCCCCCAGGAAGATGGAGGCCGGCGGGGCATTGAAGACCAGGAAGCCTCCCAGGGCGCCCAGCAGGCCCAGGAACCAGGCGGCCATGAGGAAGCGTCCCTCGGTCAGGGCGATGGCCGCCAGCAGGGCGGCGGCCACGGCCGCCACCCCGGAAGCCAGGCCGTCCATGTTGTCCAGGAAGTTGAAGGCGTTGGTGATCGCCACGATCCAGAGCACGGTCAACCCGATGCGGACCGCCGGGGCCGTGGCCAGCACGCTCAGGCGGGACTCCGGGACCAGGACGGCCACCATCCCCGCCGCGGCCAGCTGGACCCCCAGCTTGATCCCGGGGCCCAGGTCCCTCAAATCGTCGGCCAGCCCCAGGACGAAGACCAGGGCCGCGGCCAGGGCCACCCACCCCAGGTCGGGGGTCCTCAGCCTCAGGCCCTCGAGGATCTCGCTGTCGGGAAGCAGGCGGAAGGCCAGGGCGCAGGAGACCAGGGAGAGGGCGATCGCGATCCCCCCGCCCAGGGGCATGACCCGGGCATGGGCCTTGCGGCCGGAGGGCTCATCCACCAGGCCCCAGCGGGGCGCCAGGCTCCTGAGGGCGGCCGTCAGCGCCAGGGACAGGAGGAAGGGGACTCCGAAGGCGAGAAGGAGGCCCGCGCTGGCCACGGTGGGGAACCTAGGGCTTCCGGGTCTGGAAGGCCAGCAGGCCCTTGAGAAGATCGCCGCGGCTGACGATGCCCAGGATCTTCCCGCCCGACACCACCGGCACCCGCTTGATCTTGCGCCCGATGAAGAGCGTGGCGATCTCCTCGGCCGTGGTCTCGGGGGACACGCTGATCAGGGAGCGGGTCACCAGGCCGGCGCCCTGGACCTTGGCGTCCCTGAGCGGGGTCTCGAAGCGGCACTCCTCGGGATACTCGTAGTAGAGCATGAGGTCCTCCTCGGTGAGGACCCCGAAGATCTTGCCCGCGGCATCGATCACGGGCGCCCCGCTGATCCTCTCCTTCACGAGGATCTCGATGGCCTGCCC